>JAEZTD010000259.1 GCA_023443705.1 Bacillota bacterium
CCGCCGCCGTCCATGTTCTGGATATGAAACAGGAAATCCCCGCCCTGGTACAAGTTCAGCCGCATCGCAATATTGACAAGCCCCATCCCGTCGATCTTGAGGGACGGCAGCACACCCGTGCGGCGCACGCGCTCCACGCCCGCCATCAGACCTTCCAGCGTCGCGGCGTCGAAGCCCGGGCCGTCGTCGGTCACATCCGCGCGCCAGCCGTCCGCACCGAGCCTTGAAAGCGAGAGTTTCACCCGCCAAGGGGGACTTTCCGCGCAGCCGTACTTGACCGCGTTTTCGACGAGGGGCTGAACCGACAGCTTGGGCACCTCGAGATCTCCCGGAAGCCCGCCGTCGTCCAGCTCAAAGCGCAGCTTTTCACCGTAGCGCACGCGCATCAGCGCCATGTAGTCCCGAACGTGCTTCAGTTCGTCAGACAGCGCGACCATCGGGCTCTCGTCCGACGCCACGTACCGGAGCATACGGCTCATGCCCTCGATCATCCGCTCGGCGCGCTTCAGGTCGCCGGTTTCCACCAAAGCCTGCAAATTTCCCAGCGCGTTGTGCAGAAAATGCGGGTTCATCTGGGACTGCAGCGCCATCATGCGCGATTCCATCTCCCGCTCCCGCGCCTGCAAAAGGTCGTTCACCGAGCGGGACAGGTCCTTTTTCAGGTGTTCAAACGCGCCGTCCAGCGCGTGCAGCTCGTCGATGTCGGTGTCCGCAGGGCTGGCCCCCTCCCCCGGCTCCAGCGAAAACGCGCGCATTCGCGCCGCCAGTGCGCCGATGGGGCGGGTAAATTGCCGGGACAGGATGTACGAAAACACCATCGTTGCGCCCAGGAGCGCCAGCGTGATGCCGATGGTCATAAACATCATCTGCATAAGAGGCCGCATCACCTCGCTCCGGTCGCGCACGGTGACGATCGTCCACCCCGAAAGATCCGATTTTCGCCACGCCGCCAGCACGGGCGCGCCGCCCTTTTCCGCCTCCGCGACGCCCGCGCCCTGTCCGCCCGTCACCAGACGCTTGACGGACTCGTCCAGCGAGCCGCCGAAAGGGTACATCACCCGGCCATCTCCATCCATGAGGTACGTGGCGCGCGACGGCTCCGAAATCAGGGCCATCAGCGCGCTTCGGGCGTCGACAATCACTTCCACTACCCCCAGCGCCTGTCTGGATGTCAGCTTGAACACGCGGCGAAGCGCGATCACATAGCTCCGCTTGCTCAGCGATAGGTCCCGGAAGGGCGGAGAAATCACCTTACCGCCGTCCGCCGAGCGCACATCGTCCATCCAGTTGAGCGCCGCCCGGTCGAAGGGATACTGGCCGTTGACCATACCGGAGGCGAGCATCTGCCCGCGCTCCGGGTAGAGCCGGATCTGGATGACCGGAAACATGGTGCCGTTGATGGCGACCAGCTGTTCCGAAGCCCGTTTCAGTTCGGCATGGGTGAGGGCGCCGTTCCGGTTCAGCTTCTGCATTGCCTCCCGGATCAGCGTGGAATAAGTGATGTTGACCGAAACCGCATTGGCGGTGGCGATCGATTGCTCAAAGGCGCCGAGGTCCGAGCGAGCGGCCTCCTCCAGCGCGGCGTAGGCGGTGCGCTTGAGCGTGGGGCTCACGGCGAAGTACAGGCAAAGGAATACAGCCAGCGCAACGCACACCGTCAGTACCGAGAACCACAGAAAAAGTCGGTTGGCGATCCGCACAGGCATCCCCTCCTTTTATCCCATTATAGAGTAAATGTTTGATTTGTGCTATTCGTTTTTTAATCATGTGCATAGAATTTTTCTATCATTTTGCTATAATTACGGCGTACCAATCTATTGTAGGAGGGCTGTTCATGAAGAAGCTGCTTGCACTCATCCTCTGCGCGCTCATTACACTTACCCCGGTGGCGGCGTTGGCGGAGAACATCACGCTCACCATGCAGGCATCCAGCGGCTGGACCGACGAGGCCGACGAGTACCTGGCGGAGAAGTTCTTCGAAGAGACCGGCATCCGGATCGAGTTCCAGGTCGTTCCGGCGGATCAGCACCACGACCTGCTCAAGACCAAGCTCAACGCGGGCGAAGCCCCGGACATTTTCTGGATTCAGGCCAGCCCGCTGAACATTTACGGCGAGCTTGACCCGGCCAAAAACTGTCTGGACATGACCGGCGCCGAGTGGGCCGGTCTGCTGCCCGCCGCCCGCCTCGAAGCGGTCAGCTACGATGGCAAGCTCTACGGCCAGGCCATCTGGAACAAGTCCATCTCCTTCCCGGTCATCTACAACAAGACGCTCTTTTCGGAACTGGGCCTCGAGGTGCCCGTGACGTTTGAAGCGTTCAAGGCTGCCTGCCAGAAGATCAAGGATTCCGGCGTGGTTCCGGTCTACGAGTACATCGCCGACGGCTGGCACCATGGCCTCATCGTCTGCCATGTGGGCGGCCGCATTGAGCAGCTGATGCCGGACGTCATCGAAAAGCTCAACACAAACCAGATCAAACTGAAGGAAACCCCGTTCCTGGACGCGCTGAACCAGGCCAAGGAGCTCGTGGACCTGGGCTACTACGGCGAGGACTATATCTCCAACATCGGTAACGACACCAACGAGGTGCTGGTGAACCGCGAATACGCGATGGTCGTGGGCATGGGCAACATCGGGGCCATCAAGCGCGACTATCCGGACGCCACCGATGAATTCGGCATGTTCCTGATCCCGCTGCTCGACAACCACACCTCCCAGTCCGACCCCTACGGCCCGGCGAAGTTCGCCAGCGCCAACACCAAGTATCCGGACGCCGTCAAGGCCTACTTCGCCTTCCTGATGCGGCCCGAGAACCTCCAGTACAAGCTGGACAACGCCGCCGACGGCTGGACGACGCTGGATGTGACCGAGACCGCGGGCGTCACCCAGAACTACTCCGAAGCCGAGAAGGAACTGATGTCCACCCTGACCGACGCCGACTACGGCGTTGTGTTCCAGAATCGGGTGAAGTACTTCAACGACCAGTGGATGGAGTACTGCAAGGATCTGACCAGCCTGTTCCTGGGCGAGATGACCGCCGAGCAGGTGTGCGACTCCATCGACGAGCGCCGCGCCACGATGGCCAAGGCTCAGGGCGACGCCGCCTGGCAATAGCATCATTTGATCCGTTGACCCATCCTGAAAGGGGGACGAGGGGCAGCCCTCGTCCCCCTTTCGTCTGAAAGACGCTTGACCGTTTAAACGCCCCTAATGAATCATGGAGGCAGCCCATGCAAAAAAGAGTCTATCCTCTGTATTTTGTCCTTCCGGCGCTACTTCTGTACACGGCGCTGTACATCTACCCCAGCCTCGTGGGCGTGGGTTATTCGTTCACGGACTGGAACCGCTATACGAGTGACGTGAACTTTGTCGGCCTTGAAAACTTTAAAAACATCTTCATTTCGAACAAGCCATACCTGCGCTACATCACCAACACACTGATGTTCACCGCGGTTTCAAACGTGGTCAAGATTGTCCCGGCGCTGTTTCTGGCGCTGATGCTGGTTTCGGGCATGCGGGGCATGAACGTGTACCGCAGCGTCATGTTCTTCCCCTACATCCTGTCCACCCTCGTGGTCTGCCTGATCTTTCAGGCGATGATGTCGCCCCGAAACGGCCTGATCAACGGAATGCTGCGCGCCGTAGGCCTCACCTCCTGGGCGCAGAAATGGCTGGCCGACCCCAAATGGGTGTGGCCTTCGATCTTCTTCGTGGACGCGTGGCGCGGCGTCGGGTATGTGATGACCATCTTCATCGCGGGCCTTCAGTCGATTCCGGGCTACTACTATGAAGCCGGCGAAATCGACGGCGCCACCTTCTTCCAGCGCCTCTACTACATTACGCTGCCGTTGCTGATGCCGGCGATCATGATCAACATCGTCTTCGGCCTGACCTACGGCCTCAAGGTCTTCGACGTAATCTACGCGCTGACCAACGGAGGCCCCGGCCGCATGACCGAGGTGGTCGCCACCGCCATCTTCACCGAGATCGGCAGCGGAAACCTGGCGATGGCCTCGGCGCTGTCCACGCTTCAGTTCATCCTTCTGTGCGTCGTCGGATACTTCGTGATCCGCGCGATGCTCTCAAAGGCGGTGGAAGCGTGAGGCAAAAGAAACAGTTCTACGGTGCGCTGAAGCAGTTTGTCGCGCTCCTTCTGTGCGCCATCGTGCTGGTGCCGTTCGCCATCATCGTGGTCAATGCGTTGAAGACCAGCGCCGAGGCCAAGCTGATGCGCCTCACCTGGCCCTCCTCCGGGGTGCAGTGGGGCAATTTTGAAAAGGTCATCGATCGGGGCAACCTGGTCAGCGCGTTTTTCAACAGCGCCCTCTACGCGGTGTCCGGCACCGCGCTGGCGGTCTTTCTTGGTGCGGCGGCGGCTTTCGTGCTGTCCCGAAGAAAAACCCGGTTAACCGGCATGCTATACTTTTATCTGGTGATGGGCATCGTGCTGCCGGTCAACATGGCGGCGCTGATGCAGGTCATGAAGACGCTGAACCTGATGAACAGCCAATGGGGCATCGTTCTTCTGTACGCGGCGATCAACCTGCCCACGGCGCTTTTCATCGTCCACGGATTTGCCGGCACAATCCCACGGGAACTGGACGAGGCCGCGCTGATCGACGGCGCGAGTCCGCTTCGGCTCTTTGCCAGCATCATCCTGCCGCTTTTGCCGCCGGTGCTGGTGACGGTGGCGCTTCTCGTGTTCACGGGCATCTGGAACGACTTCCAGTACCCACTGTACGTGCTGGGCACCACCCGTTACTGGCCGATGACGCTGGCCATCTACAATTTCTTCGGCATGTACGAAAATGACTGGAATTACATCTTCGCGGACATCCTTCTGACCTGCGCGCCGGCCTTCCTCTTGTTCCTCGCCGGTCAGAAGCAGATCATCTCCGGCCTGACCAGCGGCGCGGTGAAAGGGTAACGAAATGTGGAATTTGATAGAAACAAACGAACGCTTCGCCTCCTTTGAACGTAAAGACGGGAACCGCCTGCGCGCGGCCGCCTACCGGGACGGCTGCCTCCGGATAACCGCTACGAGAGGTAAAGACTTTCTCCTCCGGGACGAGCCGATGATCGTTTCAGAACCCTCCGGCGTCCTCAATGTGCGGGCGGTTGAGGGCGGCTGGCAGCTGTCATCCGGCGCGCTGACGGCGCGGCTGGACGCCAGAACCGGCGCGCTCTGCTACTTCGCGGGCGGGGAACCCCTCGTTCGGGAGCCGGACATGGG
>JAEZTD010000032.1 GCA_023443705.1 Bacillota bacterium
GCGGCGTCTAGCGCGGTCTCCTTCGCGCTGATGAACGTGATGGGCCTTGTGTGCGATCCGGTCGGCGGCCTTGTGGAGGTGCCCTGCGTGTACCGGAACGTTCTCGGCGTGGTCAACGCCGTGGCGGCGGCGGACATGGCGCTTTCTGGGCTTGCAAGCCCGCTGCCCGCCGACGAGGTAATCGACGCGATGGGCCGCGTGGGGCGGTCGATGCCCGCGTCCCTCCGTGAGACCGGCGAGGGCGGCTGCGCGGCGTGTCCGTCGGCGAGGCGTTAAAATCTCCTCGCGGATATTTCAACGCAGTTTTGGATGCTGCGCTCGCCTGAAACGCTTAAGCATTTCCGGGCGGCTCGCTGACTTGCGGAAATGTTTCTTGCACCAGTGTGCGCACTGGCGCAGGAAACCCCGTTCCCGGCGTGCACGCCACCGGGAACGATTGAAAGAAAACGGTGTTGCGCAATCCGGTCGCCGAATTTGATTGGATGGGCGGCGGGGTATCGTTTGAAGTCGTGGGCGCGTCGGGGCGTGGGGCTGAAAGATAAAGGTATCCGGGTGCCCACGGTGGATCGGCGGCAAACGTGAATTTAGCCTTGCGAAAATTGACTTTTTACGCGCTTTATGGTACATTGACGGGTGGAAGATACTTTGCATGGAAGGATGAAATAACCATGTCTGAACTCAAGGGCGCTTGCATCATCGGGCAGTCTGGCGGGCCTTCGGCCGTCATCAACGCCAGCGCGTATGGCGCCATCAAAACGGCGCTCGAAAATCCCTCGATCACCCGCGTGCTGGGCGCGGAAAACGGCATCCAGGGCGTGCTCAACGACCGGCTCATCGACATGAGCAAGGAAGATCCGGCCGAGCTCGCGCTGATGAAGCACACGCCGTCCTCGGCGCTGGGTTCCTGCCGCTACAAGCTGAAGGAAGCTTCCGCAGACGAAACCGACTACAAGCGCATCCTTGAGATCTTCAAAAAGTACGACGTGCGCTACTTCTTCTACAACGGCGGCAACGACTCGATGGACACCTGCAACAAGATTTCCAAGTACATGCTGGAAAAGGGCTACGAGTGCCGCGTGATGGGCATCCCGAAGACCATCGACAACGACCTGGCCGGCACCGACCACTGCCCCGGCTTCTCCTCCGCCGCCAAGTACATCGCAACCTCCGTCATGGAAGTGTACCATGACGCCCGCGTGTACGACACCGGCATGGTCACCGTCATTGAGTGCATGGGCCGCCACGCCGGCTGGCTGACCGCCGCCGCCGCGCTGGCCACGGAAAAGGGCAATGGCCCGGACCTCATCTACGTGCCGGAAGTGGCCTTTGACATGGACAAGTTCATTGAGTCCGTCAAGAAGATCTACGACGAGCACAAAAAGTGCATCGTGGCCGTGTCCGAGGGCATCCACGACAAAGACGGCACCTTCATTACCGAATACGCCAACAAGAACGCCACCCGCGACAGCTTCGGCCACGCCCAGCTGGGCGGCTTGGCCTCGTTCCTCGCCAATGAGGTCAAGAAGGCCACGGGCGCGAAGGTGCGCGGCATCGAGCTGAGCCTCCTGCAGCGCTGCGCCGCCCACATCGCCTCCAAGACCGACGTGGAGGAATCCTTCATGGCGGGCAAGGCCGCAGTTGAGAACGCCGTCGCCGGCATCACCGACAAGATGGTGGGCTTCGAGCGCGTCACCGGGCCGGACGGCAAGTACGAGTGCCGCATCAAGCTGTTCGATCTCTCCGTGGTCGCCAATGCCGAGAAGAAGCTGCCGCTGGAGTGGATCAATGAGACCGGCGACGGCATCACCCAGGGCTTCATCGACTACGCGCTGCCGCTGATCCAGGGCCAGACCGATCTCGCCTTCGAAGACGGCCTGCCGCGCTTCGTCAAGCTCAAGAAGGTTCGCGCCTGATAAAATGCCCCGCGCCGGTTCTCCGGCGCGGGGCAGCGAATTTTGTGAGGCCGCCGCGCTTAACGCGCGGAGGCCTCTTGCGCTCTATACGATCATGAAATCCCTGTCCAGCTCGTTCAGACACTCGCAGCCGTTCTCGGTGACCAGCACCAGATCCTCCACACGGACGCCGAACTTGCCCGCCAGGTACACGCCCGGTTCGATGGAGAACACCATGCCCGGCTGCGCCACGTAGGGGCTGACCGCGCTGACATCCGGCGGCTCGTGCACCTCGAGGCCCAGCCCGTGGCCGGTGCGGTGCAGAAACTGCTTGCCGTAGCCCGCGTCCTCGATGACCGCCCTCGCCGCCCGGTCGATGTCGGAGAGCCGGACACCAGGCCGGACCGCCGCCTTGCCCGCGGCGTTCGCCCGGCAGACGATGTCGTAAACCTTCTTCTGCTCGTCGGTGGCGCTTCCGAAAAAAACGGTTCTCGTCATGTCGCTGAGGGCGTGGTCTACGTTCACCCCGACGTCCAGGATCACCGCGTCGCCCTTTTGAAGCCGCGAATTCCCGGTGGCGTGGTGCGGTTCGGCGCAACCCGCGCCGAAGCAGATCAGCGCCGAAAAGCCAAGGCCGGTGGCGCCTTCGGAGGCTGCGATGGTGTCGTAACGCCGTGCCACATCCAGTTCGGTCTCGCCTTCGACGAGGCTCTTGCGGAGCGCGCCGGTCACCCGGTCGTTCATGCGGGAGCTCTTGCGCAGCCCTTCGATCTCCTCGGCGTCCTTGAGCATGCGTGCGTCGTCCACCGGCTTAGAGCCGATGACCGGGTGTACGTCCCCGCGCTTTTCCATCAGGGACAGAAGGAAACGGCTGGGCCACGCATTGTCCACGCCGATGGTTCCCGGCGCGACTCTCGCAGCCAGCGCGGCGACGCTGTCCTCCGCGTCGTCGAATTCCACCAGTCCAAGGCCCTCCACGGGCGGCACCGCGAACATGTGGTTGACAAACAACCGGGGGCCGTGCTCGCCGATGAGGAGCGCCAGGAGCCGTTCGCCCGGCGCGATCCACTGCCCCGTCAGGTAGTAGATGGATTCGGTGGACGTGATCAGTAGTTGCGACAGGTTCATTTTTTCCATGCCCGCCATGACGCGGGCCAGCCGGTTCGTCTTCATTTCAGGCCTCCTTTGTTGCTTCGATCACCCAATACCCGCCGCCCCGCTCGATCACCTGCGCGGCGGAGAACAGCTCCTGAAGGAATTTCAGCGCCGACGGCGCGCCCTGCTGCTTGCGGATTACGGCATACAGCTTCCCGCCGGGGGCGAGCTTCTCCTTCGACTGTTCAAAAAGATTGTAGATCACCTGCTTGCCTGCGCGGATGGGTGGGTTGGTGACGACCGCGTGAAGCCCTTCCGGCAGCTTGGAGAGCCCGTCGCCGGAGAGTGCCACGGCGTTTTTTGCTTGGTTCAGCGCGATGTTTTTGCGCGCCAGCGATACCGCCCGCTCGTTGATGTCGACAAGGAGGAACTCCGCACCGGGGTTCTTAAGCGCCAGCGGCACGCCCATTGCGCCCCAGCCGCAGCCGAGATCGGCCACGCGGCCCGTGAGGGGCGGCAGTGATTCCATCAAAAGCTTGCTGCCGGGGTCCAGCCCGTCCGCCGAGAAGACCCCCGCGTCGGTGTGCATGGTTAGGGTCATCCCCAGCGCCCGGAGGGTGACTTCCCGGGGTTTATGGGGCGCGGAAGGGTCGGGGGTAAAGTAATGCTCGCTCATGGGCTCATCTCCGTCAGCGCGCGAAGGCGCTCAAGTTCTTCCCTCGTCAGCGCGCGAACCGCGCCGGGTGGAAGCGCCGGATCCAGCGTGAGGCCGCCGACAGAAAGCCGGTGAAGCGTTTCCACCGGATGGCCCACGGCCTGGAACATCCGCTTGACCTGATGGAACTTGCCCTCGGTGACGGTGAGGCGGGCGAGGGAGCCCGCTTCCGCCGCTTCGAGAATTTCCAGGCGGGCCGGGCGCGCGGTGAAGTCGGAGAGCGGAATGCCTTCCGCCATGCGCGCGGCGTCCGCCTCGGTCAGCAGGCCCGAAACCTGCGCCAGGTAGACTTTCTCCACATGAAATCGGGGCGAGATCAGCCGGTGCGCCAGCTGCCCGTCCTCAGTGAGGATAAGGAGCCCCGTCACATCCCGGTCCAGCCGCCCCACGGCGCACAAATCCGCCGTCCGGAGGGCGGCGGGCAGGAGATCAAACACCGTGGAAAAGCGCGAATCCTCCCGCGCAGTCACGCAGCCGGTCGGCTTATGGAGCATCAGGTGAAGCGGTTCTCGCGGCCCGATGACCGCACCGTCCAGCATCACCACGTTGCCTTCCGAAACGGAATGGGCGGCGTTTTTGATGCACACGCCGCCTACGGTTACGCGACCCTTCGCGATGGCCTCCCGCGCCTTTGAACGCGAAGAGAGCGCCTCGCCCACCAATCTGTCAAGCCTCATGAGAAGTATTCTACCATGTTTTGCCGGGCGCTACAATGGCTTTCTTTCCGGGAACAGCGCTTCGTGGATGCCGCCATCGTCGACGAGCTCAATAAATTCGTCCGGCACGGCGCGGCCGTCCAGCAAGATGTCCTCCTGACCCCGCAGCGCGCGCAGGCGGTAGCTGGCGGAGCCGAAGCGGATGGTAATCCCCGCTTCACGCCGGTCGGGATGAATCAGCGCGTGAAGGCGCGCGCGGTTTCCCTCCCGTTCGTAGCCCAGAAGGTAGCGGATCGCGGCGCGGCACAGCCAGCCCGCAGCACCGGTGTACCAGGTCCAGCCGCCCCGGCCGGTGAAGGGCGGCTCGCCGTAAACGTCCGCGGCGATGACGTAGGGCTCCACGCGGTAGTTGAGCGCGTCTGCTTCGGTGGAGGCGTGATTCGGCGGCAACAGCGCTTCGAGCGCCTGCCAGGCGCGCGCGGCATCGCCCAGGATCGAAAATGCCATCACCGCCCAGCAGGCGGCGTGGGAGTATTGGCCGCCGTTCTCCCGAATCCCGGCGGGGTAGCGCGCGATGTAGCCGGGATCGTGGGGGCTTCCGGTCAGCGGCGGGGTCAGAAGCTTTAGTATTCTATGCTCCGGATCGTAGAGCTGCGCCCAGGCGCTGTCCATCGCCGTCCGGCACCGCTCGGGGTCGAGCCCCGCCGCCACCGCCCAACACTGGGCGATCAGGTCGATCCGGCAGCCACCCTCGGACGCGGCGGAGCCGAGCGGCGCGCCGTCTCCAAAGAAGGCGCGTCGGTACCAGGCACCGTCCCAGCCGTGTTCCTCCACGGCGGCGCGCATCCGCCGGGCAATTTCGTGAAGCTCTTCCCGTACTTCCATAGAATCGGACATTTTTGCGTAATCCTCTGCAACCACACAGAGGAATTGGCCCAGCCAGACGCTTTCGCCGCCGCCGTCTCCTACGCGGCTCATGCCGTCGTTCCAGTCGCCCGAGCCCATCAGTGGAAGGCCATGGATGCCGGTCATCGCGGCGGCGCGGCGGATTGCCCGGAGGCAGTGGGTGTCCAGGCTCTCCGAAAGATCGGAAACCTCAGGCACGCCGTACCAGTCGTCGTCTCCTTCTGGGATCGGGACGTCCCGGAGGTAGGGCGCCTCCTCACGCAGTACGCTTCGGTCGCCCGTCTCGATCACATAGGCGGTGGCCACGTAGGGCAGGAACAAAAGGTCGTCCGACATGCGGGTACGCACGCCGGTGCGCTCCGGGTGCCACCAGTGCATCACATCGCCCGCCTCAAACTGGCGTGCGGCGCACAAAAGGAGGTGGGCGCGCACCATGTCGGGGTCAATGGGGATCATGGGCAGCATGTCCTGCAGCTGGTCGCGGAAGCCGAAGGCGCCACCCGCCTGATACAGCCCGGCGCGCCCCCATATGCGTCCCGCCAGCGTCTGCGCCGGCAGCCACCGCCCCAGCATCTGGTCGCAGATGTCGTCGCCGGTTTCCGGTACGATGCGCGAGGTCAGGTATTCCCATCGTTCGCGGGTGCGGTCAAGGCGCGTCTGCCCCGAGCCCCAGGCGGCGAGAATTTCCCGGCAGCTATCCCGGACGGGAGACCACCCGATGAGGAACTGCGCTGTGACGGTGCCGCCTGGCGGCAGCACAATCTGCGCGCGCAGGCCCAGCGCCGGATCAATTTCAAGGGCCTCCGGCGTACGGCCGTCGCCGGTCAGGAGCGCGGCAAAGCCGTGTCCCTCCATCGAGCCGGAGGCCATGAGCATCGGCGGCTCCGGGAAAACGCGGATCAGCCGCGCGTCGTCGCCGTTCACACCCATCAGCCAGTCCACCGAAGCGGTCAGCCGGAGCGACCGGGCGAGGCCGCCCGAATTGTGAATGGTCATAAGCAGGCACTTTGCGGGCAGGTCTACGTCCACAAACTGCTCCACCGTCCAAAGGAGTGTGCCCGCGCCGGAGGATAACCGGCTCACGCCGGGCCGGTGCTCGACGCGGAACGGCTGGGCGAGGCCCCGCTGTTCCGGTAAAAGGGAAGCGTAGGCGCGTCCGTCCGACAGCTGCAGCCTTTCGCCTTCGCCCTCATGCAGCGGGTCGTTGGTAAACGGGGTCAGCCGTCCGCCCCGGCTGTTTTTGGCAAAGGTGAACCCGCCGCCCCGTTCGGATACGAGGGAGCCGAAGCCGCCCGCATTGGCCAGCACGTTGCACCAGGGCGCGGGGGTGGGTTTTCCGGGCAAGAGGTCAATCACATAGCCGCCGCGGGCGAAGCCGCCCCAGCCGTTGAATTTCTCGCGTGGTTCCTCCGCCAGTGAAAAACCGCCTCGAAGCCGCGCGCGAGGCACCTCCTCCTCCGCCGGAAGGCTGCGCAGGAGGCCGCGGAGCGCGGCACCTACCGGCTCCGAACCGGAGAGGTAGATGGCAGACACCGCCGTAAGGAGTGCGTTCTGCGCGCCGGAGAGCGACGCGCCCTCCAGCGGGAACGCGCCGCCCGGCTCCAAAATCATGTCCGCAAGGTGGCTGGCCGACACCTGGTCGCGCAGCGCGTCCCGGACGGGCTGCTCGTAGTCGTTTCCGTAGTCGTTTACCAGCACCAGATCGCACCAAACGCCCATCGCTCGGTAGAATTCATGGGCGCGCAGCGCGTCCCGGACCAGCGCCATCTGCGCGGTGGAGGAAACCCGGACCGTAATCAGCGGAAGATCGCCGGAGATGCCCAGCGCCCAAAGCCCGCTGATGGCGAGGCGGCAGGGCGGCGGGCAGAAGTCCCGCCGCGGGAACATGACGAGACGGCTCGCCCGCTGCAAAAGCTGGTGCCGCGCCGGAGTCAGGCCGAGGAATTCCAGCATCGACCGCGCCTGCGAGCCGGCGAGGAGCAGGCTTCGCCGTGCATCCTCCGTCGCCATGTGCCGGGCGCGCATTCTCGAGAGCGCTTCCTCGTCCCCGGCGACGCCGGCGACGAACGCCAGCTGCCGCCGCCCGCCCGGAGCCAGCGTCAGGCTGGTCTTGAGCGCCGCGCAGGGGTTCAGCGTCGAGCCCACGCCGTTTGAAAAGACTCGGACAAAGGTTTCGGCGTCCGCGATGGAGCCCTCGCGGCCGATCAGCCTTTCCATGTCGATCTCGTGGGAGATTTTAAGGCCTTCCGCGCCCGAAAGTGCATAGAGGAGCATCGGGTGGCGGCCGCCGCTTCTGGGCTTTCGATGGAAGACGAGCGCGCCGTCTTCAAAGCGGGCGCGTACGAAAAGGTTCTGGAACGCGGGGTGCGCCTTGATGTCGGCCTCCGCACCCAGTGCAACCTTGAACGCGCCGGTGATCTCCACTTCCAGCGGTTGGGCGGCGTGGCTGGTCAACTCCAGCCGCTGGATCAGCGCGCCGTCCTCGGGAGAAATGCAGGCGGTCAGGCGGCACTCGAGTTCGTCCGTCCGGGTCAGCACCTGAACATTGCCAGCTTCAAATCGCACCCGCTGGCTGGAGGCCATCCGCCCCGTCAGTCCGCTGGCCGCGAAGGACGTCCGTCTGGACGGCACGCGAACATGCACCCATATGCCGTCGTTTTCGTCCGGGCGCGCCGACCAGCGGTTGAGCAGGATGCCCTTCGCGCGGACAAAGCCCGTTCCTGCCGCGGTCAAAAACGCGGTGGTACCGCCGCCGTACAGCAGGTGGCTGTCGCCGCGTCCAGCCGCCGGGCAGCCCGCGTGGATGCCCTGCCGCGTGCGGGGCGCTTCCGGTTCCGGTTCCGGCTGAGCCCGCCTGAACGCGCCCCGCACCGGTTTTTCGCTGAGCAGGAGCGTGAGCAGCCGTACCTCCGGGATGTCCGAAAACGCCCTGACCAGCGCGTCGCCGCGCAGCGCGTTCACGATGGCGGCCAGAATCATGCCCTGGTGATGGGCCATGTGGCTGAACACCACCCGGTGTGATTCGCCTTCCGGCAGCCGCTCGGGTGCGTAGTCCACCGATTCGTACAGCCCCATCGGCCCTTGAAAGCCCGCGCGCTGCATGGCATCGAGATTTTGCATCACCGCGCCGGGGTCCACCGGCAGCGCCAGGACTGACGCGTACGGGGCAATCACCCGCTCAAAGGCGGTGCCGCGCAGCGAAAGGCTCGGCAGGCCGAAGGCGCGGTACTGGTAGTTCATCAGAAGGTCAAAGGCGTTGTAGCCCGACTCCGACACGCCCCAGGGCGTGCCGAGGGACGCCTGGGCCGCAACGACGGCGCGCTCGGTCTCATAGAGGAGCGACCCCTTGGGCGCGCGCATGAACAGCATCGGCATCAGGTATTCGAAGGCGGTGCCGCTCCAGGAGATCAGCGCCGCGCGCCGGCCGCTTCTGGCCATGCCGCGGCCAAGCTTCGCCCAGTGTCTGACGGGCGCTTGACGAAGCGCCATCGCGGCAAAGCTCAGGATGCGGGACTCGGAGGCGAGCAGGTCGTAGTGGCCGGAAGACAGTGCGCCGCGCTCGGCGTCGTAGCCGATGTAGAAAAGGTTCCGGGCGCTGTCGTAGAGTTTTATGAAGTCCATGCCCTGAGCAAGCGCGGCGAGGCGACGCGCAAGCGGAGCGTCCAGCGGCTCGACAAGGGCGGCGCAGGTCATCAAACAGGCGGCCAGGTTGCCCCCGTCCACGCTGGAGACGTAGCGGGGCTTCAGCGGCTTCAGCGCCTGCGTGTCGAACCAGTTGTACAGGTGTCCGTGCCACTTTTCAAGGCTTTCAAGGGTTTCGACGGTGCGCGTGAGGCGGCGGCGCATCGCGTCGGCTTCAATCAGCCCCAGAAGCTGGGCCGAAACGCAGGCGAGCAGGTAAAGGCCGATGTTGGTGGGCGAGGTGCGATTGGCCTGCCCCACCGGAGGGTCCAGCTGCAGGTTGTCCGGCGGGAGTCCGGGCCCGTCCTCCGGCGTCTGAGACTCAAAGAAGCGCCAGGTGGCGCGGGCGAGGGCGAGGAGCGCGTCCTTCTCGTGGTCGGACAGCACCTCGCGTTCAGCGGGAGCAGAGAGATATTTCAGCCAGCCCGGCGCGGCCAGAAACAGCGCTGCAAGGCATGCTGCGGGCAGCGCATGGGCGGCGCTGAAGAATCCCGGCAGCGTCAGGATCGCCGCCGCGCGGGCGGCGATGACGATTAGATCCCGCGCGGGTGCGCCTTCTGCGTCGGCGGCGGGTACCCACTCCAGGAGCCGCCGCCCCGTCCGGAACTGGCGGTAAAGCGCGCGGACGGCGGCGCTCACGGTATACGCCGCCTCGGCGGGCAAAAGCGCAAGCGCAACCACCGCCCGGAGAAGAGCCGCGCGGGAGGGCGGAAGCAGCGCGGGGAGGAACGCGTAGGCAAACCCGACGAGCAGCGTCTTCGCGCCGCCGCCCCAGACCCCGGCGATCAAGATCGTCAGCGCGGCGGCGGGGGCCAGGCTTCGCACAAGGTTTGAAATGAGCATCCATTTGCCCAGCGCGTCCTGCGCCAACGGGATGAAGCGGACAAGCTGCCAGTCGCCCCGCGTCCAGCGCTCAAGGCGGCGCAGATACCCGGACGGCGACTGGGGGAAGTCGTCGTAGACCGCCACGTCCGTGGCCAGTCCCGCGCCTGCGAGCAGTCCCTCGATCAGGTCATGGCTCAGGATCGCGTTGTCCGGCAGCTTCGTGGCCGCACTGTGGAAAGCCTTCACGTCGTAGACGCCCTTGCCGCAAAACGCGCCCCGGCCCGAGACATCCATCAAGAGGTTTGAGGCGGCCACCGGATAACTGGAGAGGCCGCCCTCCCCGGCCATCAGCCGTGCGAAGCGGTTGGGCGCGCAACCCTGCTCGACCCTTGGCGCTATCAGCGCGTAACCCTTGCGCACGCCGTCTTCGACGCGAATGCGGTTGTTCGGGTGGTGGATTGCGCCGATCAGGCGGCGGATGTCGTCGGGCAGCGCGCGGGTGTCGGCGTCGAGCGTCACCACGTAGCGGAACGCCCGCTCGTAAAGCCGCCCCGCATCCGCCCGTTCCGGGGTAAACTGGCTGTCGTCGCCGGTCAAAAGCAGTTGGTTCAGCGCCTTGACTGCGCCGCGCTTTCGTTCGTGGCCGCGCCAAAGGCTGTCCGCTTCGGCGTATCGGCGTTCCCGTTGCAGATAATGGTATTTCTCGCGGCCCAAGCGGCGGTTCATCTCGGCCACCCGTCCGCGAAGCTGTATGACGAGAGCCTCGTCAGCAGGGGTTTCGCGCTCCGGGGCGTCGGAAAAATCGCACAGCAGGAGGTATTCCACGTTGTCGTCCTCGTCCAACGCGCCCAGCGCCTCGAAGCCGTCGGCCAGCGCCTTCGCGCGGGTTTCGCCGGAGACCAGCGCCGGCACGAGAACCAGCGTCCGGGCGTCGTCCGGCACATGGCGCATGTCGAGCTTCAAGAGCATCCTGGGCGCAAGGATCCGCGCCCCGGCGTAGCCTGCGATGAGCTCCGCGAAGCGGCACGCCACTGGCAGCGCCGGAATCAGCCATAAAATGCCGCCCAAAAACGCGGCAAGGAGGATCAGGATCACGGCGGACAGCGCTGAAAGAAGGAGCGTGAGGCCGTTGCCTGTGGGGTCTGGGATCCGCTTCGTAAGCGCCGCCCTGGGCTGCCCCAGCGTGGCAAGCAGCGCGCGGCGGCCATCGTCGTCGTACAACCACCAGCACACGCCGCCCTGGACACCATCGAGGCCTGCGGCCTCGTCCGCCGCGCGCCGGACGACGGTCAGCTCGCTCTGGCCGGTGGCCTTTGCGATGGCGGAAACCTCCTCCCGGACAGCCGCGCGGGATTCCTCGTCCATCTTGGGATATACGCCGGCGGGGTCCAGCCTCAGCAGTTTCTCGGCGCGGCTCAGGCGGTCGAAGGCGGCAGCCCAGTCCAGCGCCTCCAGCATCCGAAAGCCCGACATGATGTTGGACAGCCACAGCTTGTCCAGCGCCTGCCGCTCGTGCTCGAGGCGGATGATCACCTCGGAGTCTTCGCCCCGCCGTCCCAACCATTCGTCCAACGCACGCCGCGCCGCGGGCATCTCCTGCTCGTGGGTCAGCTGCAGCGCGCGCTCAAAGAACGCGCCGGAATTCCTGGCGCGCAGCGCGCCCAGCCTTGCGCCGGTGTTTACCCAGTCCTCCGCCGCCTGCCGTTCCCGCTGGGCGGCGACCACCCGGCGGCCTACCGATTCGAACGCCGCGCACAGCTCGACGGCCAGCGCTTCCGGGATTCGCCACAGCTCCCGCATGGTCAGCGGCTGAATTTCGTCAAAGGCGGAAACGGCCTCCGTGAGGCGCTCGAAGGTGACCAATTCGTCGCCGCCCGCCGAAAGGGTCCGCGCAAGGTGCTGCACCCGGGGCATGCCGCCGGAGGCGGGGAGGGGCGCGCCGCGCCGAAGAGACAGCGCGGTTTCGCCCACCTGGCGCACGTTGTCGCGCAGCCACTCCATCGCCGGCACGCCGGGACTCCCCGAGAGGCGAGCCACCTGCGCTGCCAGCGCGCGCAGCGCCCGCGGACGCGCACCCAAAAGCCGCATCGGCGCGCGCTCCGAGGCGGTGAGTGTCACAGCCAGCGCCCGCACCCGCCGCATCAGCGCGTCCCCGGGTTGATTCATGCAAAAACCCCCTCCGTTTAAAAGCGCAGTTCTGAAGGAAGCTTGCACAAAACCGGCATACTGTATGCATTTTACGCGGGAATGTGACAGGTTGTGTTTCGCTTGGCGCGCAAATTTCGTTGTAATTTGCGAAACGCTGTGATATGATTATCCCCGCGAAGGATGGTGCGGGCATGAAAAAGCTGGGGATTCTCTTCGACATGGACGGCGTTCTGGTCGACTCCGAACCGGTGATTACCGCCGCGGCCTGCGAGGCGCTGAACCGCTTCGGAATTCCGGCCGTGCATGAAGATTTCAAACCCTTTACCGGCATGGGCGAGAACCGCTTTCTGGGCGGCGTGGCCGAAAAGTACGGCCGCGGTTTTGACCTGTCCATGAAGGCGCTTTGTTACGATATCTACGGTGAACTGGTGGATTCGGCGCTCAAAATCTACGACGGAACCAAGCCGATGCTGGCGCAATTTCAGCTTGAAGGCCGAAAAATGGCGCTGGCTTCCAGCGCGGACCTCGTCAAGGTCCGGCACAACCTGCGCGTCGCGGGCATTCCGTTTTCCACTTTTCAGGCGGTCGTGACCGGCGACGACGTGGAGCGCAAAAAGCCCTTCCCGGACGGCTACCTGATGGCGGCAAAGGCCGCAGGGCTTGAACCGTGCGATTGTGTCGTGGTGGAGGACGCGATTTCCGGCGTTCAGGCCGCGAAGGCCGCGGGCGCCTACGCCATCGCGGTCACGACTTCTTTCAGCGAGCATGTGCTTAAAGCTGCGGGCGCCGACCGGGTGATTTCCGACATCTCGGAACTGCCCGACGCCGTGCGGGCGCTGGAAGCATCCCTCGACGCCTTTGAGATCCGCGAAGGGTTTGAGCGCATGAACTTCGGTCAGGTGGCGGCGCTGCTCGCCATGATGCCCTGGAGCGAGGGGATTTCCCTCGCAGAGGTCGAAATGGGCGCGCGCAATTCAACCATCGTCGTCGGCGCGTTCGAGGGCGACCGGCAGATGGGTTACGCCCGCGCGCTCTCCGACAAGACCCGCTTCTGCTACCTGATGGACGTGTGCGTCCACCCGGAAAGCCGCCAGAAGGGTGCGGGCCGGGCGATGGTGGAGCGCATCCTGAACCACCCGGAGCTAAAGGATGTGTACCAGTGGATGCTCTTTACCACCAGCGCACAGGAATTCTACCGGGGCCTGGGCTTCGAGGAAACGAAAAGAGCGGGGAACATCATGGAGATTCGGCGGGCGCGGCCCGTCCGCTAGCGGGTCTTCACAAGAAATAAACCCAAAAAATTTCGCGTTTCGCCCGTGAAGTATTGACATACGCCTCTTGCGTGTGGTAATCTTATCAGGCTGCCCCCGTCGGGGGCTTTGGTTGTGATAAATGAAATTTGGTCCGGTGGGAGGGAAAGCAAGTGGCATCCGACAAGCGCGTCAAGGTTACGCTGGCCTGCGGTGAGTGCAAGCAGCGCAACTACAATACC
>JAEZTD010000038.1 GCA_023443705.1 Bacillota bacterium
CTTGAACCCTATTAAAGCACGCTAGTGTGCGCCCATCAGAAATTCTTCCAGCGCACTCGGCGCGCCGAAGCTGTACGTCGAGTTCTCTTCCATAAAATTACGCGTCACGAACGCGGTGTCGGACCAGCCCGCCCACGCGAAGTCCACAGAGCGGCTTCTCGCCATGTCCAGCCCTAGCTTCAGGTCGTCCACCATCAATAAATCCTTGTTTGAAAAGCCCAGTGCCTCCATGATGGCGTCCAGCGGGTAGGCGTGGGGCTTGCGCTTTTCCTCCGGAAGTTCCCAGCCGAACACCATGTCAGGCTCAAAGCCGAAGTGGGCGCGGTAATCCCGGACGATCACGCGCTTTTCCGAATGCGACACCACGCACACCTTGCCCCCTTGCGCGCGGTGGCGCAGGAGCAGCCTTTCAAAGCCGTCGTAATGGTCCGGAATGCGGGTGGTATACCGCTGCCAGATCTCCTGCTCGATCTGCATCTCTTCATCGGTGAACCGGTAGACGTTCCGGCACATGGGTAGAAAACCAGGGTCAAAGTTGTGCAAAATGAATTCCGCCAATGTGGGCGGCGGCATGTCCGGGCGGAGCAGCCGCACCGTCTCCACAAAGGAAGGATGATGGATTTCCGGCGTGGAACGCACGAGCGTATCGTCATGGTCGAGCACCAGGCAGGGATAGCGCATCTTGTCCTCCCCAATTTTTTCTTGTGTGATCTGGTCACGGAAGCGAAGGACCGAACGGCGTATACTCGTCTTACAATCAATAAAAGGAGCGCGATACACAATGTCCGTCGTCAACCTTACTATGGAAAATTTTCAGCGCGAAGTGCTGAACAGTGAAAAACCGGTGCTCGTCGATTTCTGGGCCAGCTGGTGCGGCCCCTGCCGCATGGTCTCTCCGCTGGTGGACCAGATCGCGGCGGAGAACGAAGAAGTCAAGGTCGGCAAGGTCGACATTGACGCCCAGCCGGAATTGGCCAGCGCTTTCCGCGTGATGAGCATCCCGACGCTGATGGTGTTTAAAGACGGGAAGCTCTCAAAGTCGGTCGTGGGCGCGCGCCCGAAGGCCGCGATCCTGGCGATGCTGGACTAGAAACCCGCGAATTACGGGCTTCTCTGGGATCAAAGAAGGGCCCTCAGCCCCTTGCGGTCCAGGACGGTCACCCCGCCCCGGGACAGCTTCACAAGCCCCTCCTGCTGAAAGTACTTCAGCATCCGCGTGACGGATTCGCGCGCGCCCCCCAGGTAGCGCGCGATCTCCTCCTGCGTAATTTTGAGATTGTCCCCGCCCGTGCGGGCGACCTCGTCCAGCAGGAACACGGCAAGGCGCTTGTCGAAGCTCATGAACAGGATCTGCTGCATGGCCCACATGACGTCCGAGAACCGCTCGGTGACCTGCCGGTAGGCGAAGGCTTCCACATGGATGTTCTCACGCTGCACCTGGTCGAAGGCGGAGGGCTTGACCACGCAGAGCTCGCAGTCCGTGGCGGCGTCGATGCGCACTTCGAAGGTGATGGCGCTGAGCGCGCAGCTCGCGCCCATCACGCACACATCCCCGTCGTTCATCCGGTACAGCGTGACCTCACGGCCCTCCTCGGACAGCATATAGACCCTCAGCTCCCCGGAGAGAACCAGAAGCACGCCCGCGCAGTCGTTCGAACCGCCGTGTATGTTGTACCCCTTCGGATAGCGATGGCAGGCGGCGCCAAGAAGCAGCGTTTCCCGCTGCTCAAGCGAAAGATGCGGCCAGAAGGGGAAAAACCGCGGGAAGAAGTCCCCCGGCTCGATCGTCGGCATTGATAAAAACCCCTTTCAACCTTATAATAATCGTATGTTCACCAAAAGTCAATTCAGGAGGCAATGGCCATGAAGGTAGTCATCATCGGTGGCGTGGCGGGCGGCGCTTCGGCCGCGGCACGGCTCAGAAGGCTCGACGAACAGGCCGAAATCGTGATGCTGGAGAAGGGGGAATACATCTCCTTCGCCAACTGCGGCCTGCCCTATTATATCGGCGGGGAGATCAAGCAGAAATCCGCGCTGACACTGCAGACGCCCAAGAGCTTCAACGCGCGCTTCAACGTGGACGTGCGCACCATGAGCGAGGCGGTGAAGATCGACCCGCTGAAGAAGACGGTATCCGTTCTGAACCATCAGACCGGCGAAACTTACGAAGAGTCCTACGACAAGCTGATCCTCTCCCCCGGCTCGGAGCCCTTCGTGCCCCCCGTGGAGGGCGCTACTTCCGATCGGGTGTTCACGCTCCGGAACATCCCCGACACCTACCGCATCAAGGAGTACATTGAACAGAACAAGCCCAGAAGGGCCATCGTCGCGGGCGGCGGCTTCATCGGTGTTGAGATGGCGGAAAACCTGACCTACGCCGGCATCGAGGTCACGCTGGTGGAGATGCTCGATCAGGTGATCGCGCCCATTGATTTTGACATGGCGCAGGATGTGCACCGCCATATGGAGCAGAAGGGCGTCTGCCTGATGCTGGGCAAGTCCGTCGGCCGCATCCGCGAGACGGAGGGCGGCCTCGCGGTGACGGTGGGCGACCGGGACGTTCCCACAGACATGCTGATCATGGCCGTCGGCGTGCGGCCGGACAGCCGCCTTGCGAAAGAGGCGGGCCTCGCGGTCAATCCCCGTGGCGCGATCATCGTCAGTGACCGCATGCTTACCAGCGATCCTGACATCTACGCCGTCGGCGACGCCGTGGAGATCACCGATTTTGTCACCGGCGACAAGGGCTACGTGCCGCTGGCCGGCCCCGCCAACAAGCAGGGGCGCATCGCAGCGGACAACATCTGCGGCATCGACAGCGCCTATGAAGGTACTCAAGGTTCGTCGATCCTCAAAGTCTTTGACCTGACCGTCGCCTCCACCGGCATCAATGAAAAGACCGCCAAGCGGCTGAACCTCGCCTACGACAAGTCCTTCACCTACTCTGCCAACCATGCGGGCTACTACCCCGGCGCGGTCAACATGTCCATTAAGGTGATTTTTGAGAAGGGCACCGGCAGGATTTTCGGCGCGCAGGCGGTCGGTTATGACGGCACCGACAAGCGCGTGGACGTAATCGCCACCGCCATCCGCGCGAAGATGACCGCCCATGACCTCGCCAGGCTCGAACTGTGTTACGCGCCGCCCTTCGGCTCCGCGAAGGACCCGGTCAACATGGCGGGCTTCACCATCGAGAACCTGCTCAAGGGCCTGGTTAAGAACTTCCACTGGCACGACGTGACATCGCTTCCCCGCGACGGCAGTGTGACGCTGCTCGATACCCGGACGCCGATGGAATATGAGAACGGCCACATCGACGGCTTTATCAACATTCCGCTGGATTCGCTCCGCGACCGGCTTGGCGAACTGGACAAGGCAAAGCCCATCTACGTCACCTGTCAGGTGGGCCTGCGCGGCTACGTCGCCACCCGCATCCTGACGCAGAACGGCTTTGACGCCTACAACCTCAGCGGCGGATACCGGCTGTATCATTCGATCTTCGGGCCCCATGAAGCCCGCGAGGCGCATGTGACGATGAGCACCGACACGCAGCTGCCCGAGAAGACGGAAGCGCCCGCAAAGGTCGTGTGCCTCGACGCTTGCGGCCTTCAGTGCCCCGGCCCGATCGTAAAACTGTCCGAAGCGCTGAACGCTGCCGCCGTCGGCGACGTGATCGAAATCTCTTCCACCGACCCGGCGTTCGCGTCGGACCTCTCCGCCTTCTGCCGGCGCACGGGCAATTTTCTGCTGGAGAACGTGAGCGAGAAGGGCATCGCCCACGCCCGTGTCCAAAAGGGCGAAAAACCCGCGCAGGCTGGCTGTGCCACAGGGCGGGATGCTAAGAACATCATCGTGTTCTCCGGCGATCTGGACAAGGCCATCGCCTCGTTCATCATCGCAAACGCCGCCGCCGCGATGGGCAGGCATGTGGAAATGTTCTTCACCTTCTGGGGGCTCAACATCCTCCGGAAGCCAGAGAAGGTGGGCGTGAAAAAGGATCTACTGTCGAGGATGTTCGGCATGATGATGCCCAGAGGCTCAAAAAAGTTGGGGCTTTCCAAGATGAACATGCTGGGCATGGGCCCGATGATGATTCGAGGCGTCATGAAGAAAAAGAACATCGCAAGCCTTGAGGAACTGATCGACACCGCCCGCAAGAACGGCGTACAGCTGGTCGCCTGCTCAATGTCGATGGACGTGATGGGCATCCAGGCGGAAGAGCTGATCGATGGCATCAGGTTCTCCGGCGCGGCAGCGATGCTGGCCAACGCGGAGGAATCGGACATGTCGCTGTTCATCTGACGGCACCGTGCGAACCGAATCAATGCGAAAAGAAGCCACCCAACCCGGGTGGCTCAAGGCATCGAAAAACCCTATGGTTTTTTCGATGCGAAGTAAGGAAACCTGCGTGCGCCTGAAATCCTCACGGATTTCCGAGCGGCGCACTGACCCAAGGTATAGATAGCGCCACCAATATGCGTACTGGTGGCGCTATCCTGTTCCCGGCGTACACGCCGCCGGGAACGATTGAAACCCCTACGGAGACTTTGTTGATGGTCTGAGAAGCCACCCAACCCGGGTGGCTTCTTTGTTGCAGTCTATTCCCCTGTCGCGCACAGGAGTCGCTGGCTCACCACGTCGGAATAGAGCCGGAGCGGCATTTTGACCGCGCGCACGACGGCGGAAAGCGGCGCGGAAACCGGAATCGGCTCGCCCGCGGTCAAATCCGGCTGGAACAGCGCGCCATCCTTGCCCGGAAAGACGCCCGCGTAAAAGATTCCCGTCTCCACCAGGTCCTGAAAGAAATGGCTGCCGTAGGACAGTTCCGGCGCGAGGCCTTCGGCCTCGAAGGCCACTTCCACCAGCGCCGCCATCCCGGCGATTTCCGAAAAGCGCACCGGTACGCCCATCGAGGGGGTGGTGGTGCCCCAGCGCCCCGGGCCGATAAGCGCGCAGGAGAGTTTCTCCCGCTGGATGAACCCATTGAGCCGTCCGATCTCCCGGGCGACGGCGTACTTGTCGCGCTCGTTTAGCCGCGCATAGCTCTCCGGTTCCACATAAATGAGCGCGTCCAGCTTCAGCCGCACATTGCCGCCCATAAAGCCGCCCGTCTGGCGAAGCAGCACATCCTCGTCCCGAACTTTCGGAATCTCCACCTGTTCGCCCACGCCATGGGTCTGAAGCGGCCGGCACTGCAGGATGTTGAAGTTCAGCACGCCCGCCGCGTCAAAATTCGCGGAAAATTCCACATCCACCGGATATTCATAGGCCGCCTCCAGGCAGGCAAGGATGCGCTTCATCTGCTGCGCGAAGGGCGTATCGCGGAGCAGATGCTCAAAGGTCAGCGTAAAGTAGCGCTCGGGCGCAAGCCCCAATTCTCGGGCGCGGCGCTGTGCCTCCCGGTCGTCCTCCCCGAAGAGGGTCATGTCCAGCGAAGGGAGCTGCTTCAGAAGGTCCGGCAGATACGCCTTCTCCAGACCGCCCCGCTCAAGGCTGATCGCGTCCACGTAGCGCTGGGAGAACTGCGCGCGCTCCGACGCCTGACAGGGCCAGGCGAGGGGCTTCGAAAGGCTCACAATGCGCGGATAGTCCCCGTTGACGCGGTCCACCGCGCGGGTGCCCAGCCCGAACACCAGACGGATCATGCCGTCCTCCGGTTCGATCGTGCCGTCCCACACGTAGAGGTTGTAGGAATTGCCCACCCCCGCGAGGAGCGGGAAAAACCAACCGGCGCGCCGGTCGCCGGACACCCGCTGGATCAAGAGCGACATCTGTTCGTCGCGACCGAGGAGGCCGCGCTTCATCCGGTATTCCAGCGCGTCCGGGCTCATCATGCTGGCGTAAACCTGCCTGATGGCTTTTTCAAACCCGGCGAGCCGATCCTCCGGCGCGCCCTGGTTGGCGAGGAAGATGCTCTCATACTTCCCCGCGAAGGCGTTGCCGAAGTTGTCCTCAAGAAGGCTCGAGGAGCGTACGATGATCGGGGACTGGCCGAAGTGGTCGAGAAGGCGCGTGAACTGCTGGCGGATAGGGTGCGGAAAGCTGCCCTGGAGCAGCTTCTCGGCCAGCTCGCCGGCCAGCGCGTAATAGCCCTCCGGCGTATTCTGCCGCATGCGCAGCCGCCAGCAGTCGTTGTGGACGAGGTAGGTGTAAAACACGTCCGCGCCCAGGTAGTATGAATCGTGGGGCTCCAGCAGGTGGTCGAATCCACAGGACGACAGGATCGCCCGCGCCAGCAGCATGCCCACGGATTTTCCGCCGATGTGGCCCGTTCCGATCTCCCGCCCCTTGATCGCCAGCAGGTCGTGAAGCGACAGATATTTCTCCGCGAGGGCCGCGATGCGCGCCTCCCGGGCGATCTGTATCTGAATGATGCGCTTTTTGAGCCGCGCTGCCTCCGGGTCGTCCGGCGGCAGCGCCGTCATCTCCCGCGCATCCAAAAACAGCCTGTCCCAGTAGTCCACCGGCCCGGCCTCCCGCTCAAGGAGCCTTCGGGAAAAGAGCTTCGCCGCCTCGCCGCTGGAGGTGACCGGGGTATAGCCGCCCTCCGCCGGGCGGTGCGGCAGGAACATCGTGGGCGAATAACGCTCCCACACCTTCAGCGGGTGCAAATAAATATCGCCCTCAATGTTGTACAGCTCGATCAGAAGCTGCGTCGTCTCGCGGATGCGCGCGATGGCCTCAAAGGAATGCCTTCCCCGGAGCAGCGCGAAGTACGCCACCGTATCCAGCGTGTACAGGTACGGGCAAGTGATGCCGAAGAAGTTGCCGATCATGAGGTCGGAGCACCATTCGCCAAGGAGCGCCGTCAGGCAGTCAAACACGTAGAACGCGCCGCGCCCCTCGGCCGTGATGATCGCGTTGATTGCGGAGGCGAAGCACTCGAAGCCGCATTCCGCCTCCAGCGCGAAGGTTTTTACCCCTTCCTGTTCGCAAAGCGAGGCTCCGTTCTCAAAACGTATGTAGACGACGCGCCGCCCGGCAGCGAGCGCGCTTTCGACAAAGGGCGTTACAAAGGCCCGGTAGTCGTCCGTAGAGTCCACCTGCCAGACCACGTTGTCCCCCAGCCGGAGAGAATCGATTACCCGGTCCACCGCAGCAATGCCGGTCGTCACCCGCCCGGAATCCTCCATGCTTCCACCTCCGTTTCATAAGAAAATGGTATCATACCAGGGCGAAAAATGCAAATACGAAGGCCGGCTCCCGAAGGAACCGGCCTATTTGATGATCATCGGACTTGAACCATTCAGTGTTGCAGTGGCCGCACCGCTAGGCGAAAACGCGTCGCTCTTCCTTGAAGAAGAAAAAATAAGCGGAGAGGACGAACAGCAACGTCTGCACCGAATAGATCGAAAGCCGCTCTGTCACGCCCAGAAGGTTCCAGCCGGAGGCCATGCCGATGGGCGTTGTCATGCCGGTCAGCGTGATCAGGATTGCCATTACCAGCGTGAACCTGCCAAGCCCCATGAGCTTCTCCCGCTTCAAAAAGCCCGCTGCCAGCAGAAAGCCGCAGGCGATGGTGGTCAGCACCACAATCACCGTGACGATAATGTGCATCAGGTTTCCGAACGTGAGCGCCGTCTTATCGCCGGACAGCGGGAACAACATGTAGCCGAACATCGACACCACTTCCATCACAAGGAGCGTAACGCTGCCCGCGCGCACCAGTCCTCCGAACTTACGGAAGGCCTTTGCTGCCATGCCGGTGGCGAAGGCAATCATACAAAGCCCGTAGATGGCGGTCAGCACCCTGAGCAGCCCCGCGTTCGGTGCGCCTTCCGCCGTAAGTGAACTGATGTCCATGGTCACTGGGTTATACTCGGCCCACAGGATTCTCCCCAGCAGCGTGTGCGACAGGTAGATCAGGATGCCGACCATGCCCAGCGGGATCGTGTAATGCTCAAACCTTCTCATAGGCATTCCCTCCCTCGAAGGCGGGTGCTTCCATCGGCTTCAACTTCCGGTTGGTATAAACAGCGAGCAGGGTCAGCGCCACCGCGCAGAAGAGTACCAGCCCCTCAAGCGCCAGCACGTTGGTTATCACGCCCACCTGCCCCAGCGCCGCCGGTGCGTCGATGAGCGCGTGCAGCAGAATCGCCGCGGGATACAGCCAGGTCCGGCGCTTCCCGTACACCGAATAGAACACGATGACCGACAGCGCGATGTGAATGGTCAGCGCAAACATCCGTTCTGCGCCCGCGACCAAGAACATGGCGGACGGCGTTTCGGCAATCGCCTGCAGCTGCTTTGCGACCACTTCGGCATTCGGCCCTGATGTCAGCGCCGCCGCGTTCCCGCCATTGAACATGACGCTGGTGGCGATGGTGGAGATCATCGAAACACCGCCCACAAGAATCGCTTCGATACCGCCGTGACCGACGCCGTAGGAAAGCGCGGTTTGAATGCCGCCGTACCGCTTCCGAAGCAGTTTGAACGACAGGAATCTCCCCGTTTCTTCAAAGATGCCCGCCGCCAGCGATCCGTACACCATGTAGCCAAGCGGGTAAGCCGACAGCCATGTGCCGTTCGCGTCCGGCCTTAAAACCAGCAGGTGCATGATCTGCTCCAGCCCCATCGCGAACACCACGAACGCCGCCGCGCCGACCAGGGCCGGCACCACCTTCGCGCCGTACCGCCTGCGAAAATAGATTAGCAGCGCGATCGGAACCGCTATCGAAACAAGCGCGGACACCGCCATGCACGCAATAGATCCCGTAGAAATGGTCATGTGCGCCCCTCCCCTTTAGATAATTAGACAATCTTCTAACTAACAGCGCAATGATACTGCAATCCGCTCACCCTGTCAAGGGCGCATGGAGATTTAACAAAGAAGTATTACACGCCCCTGGGCTTGTCCTTTCCGGGAGGTATACCCCCGTGCCGCCCTTCCCGCAGCGATACAAAAAGCGCCGGAAACCCCATGAGGTTTCCGACGCTTAGCGCGTTTACTTCAGTGCTGTAGGAATTAGTTCGCCAGACGCGCCTCGAGGGCCGCCAGCTGATCGTACAACTCCTGGGGCAGCTTGCCTTCATAGGTGGCGTAGTACTCCTTGATGGATTCGAGTTCGGCCTTCCAGCCTTCCTTGTCCACCTTGAGCAGCTCATCCAGCGCGCCATCCTTCATGTCGAGGCCGGTGATGTCCAGATCTTCCTTCTTGGGCAGGTTGCCGATGGGGGTCTCTTCGGCGCCGATCTCGCCGGAGACGCGCTGCACGATCCACTTGAGCACACGGCTGTTGTCGCCGTAGCCCGGCCAGATGAACTTGCCATCGGCACTCTTGCGGAACCAGTTGACGTAGTAGATCTTGGGCAGCTTGTCGGCATCGGTCGCCTCGCCAACTTCAAGCCAGTGCTTGAGGTATTCCGCCGCGTTGTAGCCGATGAACGGCAGCATCGCGAAGGGATCGCGGCGAACCTGGCCGATCTTGGCCGAAATGGCGGCGGCGGTGATCTCGGAGCCCATGACGGAGCCGAGGAACACGCCGTGCTTCCAGTCGAAGCTCTCGTTCACCAGCGGGATGGTGGACGGACGGCGGCCGCCGATCAGGAACGCGGAAATCGGTACGCCGTTCGGATCTTCCCACTCGGGCGCGATGGACGGGCACTGGCTGGCGGGGGTGGTAAAGCGGGCGTTGGGATGGGCCGCCGGCTCCTTGCTGTCGGGCGTCCAGTCTTTGCCCTTCCAGTCGATCAGGTGATCCGGCGCGGGCGTACCGATGCCCTCCCACCACACATCGCCGTCGTCGGTCAGCGCGACGTTGGTGAAGATGGTGTTCTTGGTGATCGTATGCATCGCGTTGGGGTTGGAATGCTCGGAGGTGCCCGGCGCCACGCCGAAGAAGCCCGCCTCGGGGTTGATGGCGTACAGGCGGCCGTCCTTGCCGAACTTCATCCAGGCGATATCGTCGCCGACGGTCTCAACCTTCCAGCCCGGGATGGTCGGAATCAGCATGGCCAGATTGGTCTTGCCGCAGGCGCTGGGGAACGCGCCGGTGATGTACTTGACGTTGCCCTTGGGATCGGTCAGGCGCAGGATCAGCATGTGCTCGGCCAGCCAGCCTTCGTCGCGGGCCTGGACGGATGCGATGCGCAGTGCAAAGCACTTCTTGCCCAGAAGCGCGTTTCCGCCGTAGCCGGAGCCATAAGACCAGATGGTGCGCTCCTCGGGGAAGTGGCTGATGTACTTCTGCTCGATCGGCGCGCAGGGCCAGGAAGAATCCTTCTGGCCGGGCTCAAGCGGCGCGCCCACGG
>JAEZTD010000331.1 GCA_023443705.1 Bacillota bacterium
CTCAAATACATAGACCGAACGGGCAACGCCCGGCGATACGGAAAAGGCGTACACAAAAGCGGCGGAGGGCAGATACAATAGCGGCAACACCCATTTTTTTCCAAGCACTCGCTCCTGCCCCGTCAAATGGAGCGTGAAATGCAGAAGCAGGCTGTAGACGGAACCGTACCCGACGGCGGCGATCCTCGTCCAGAGCACGGCGGCCCTCTCGTAAGGAGCGACGATGACGACGGCGTATCCAAGCGCCCACGCGGCCAGGCTTAGGGTGATGGCAAAAAAAAGCCGGTTGAGCGGGGCTTTGGGCTGGAGCTTCAGCGCGTGAAAACCCATCAACGGGCACCCGGAGGCCAAAATCAGGTATATCGCGGAAAAAAGCGTCAGGTTTTTCATAGCGTAATCAGCGCTCCACGGCAACACTGCGACAATCGCATTGCACCCATATTCTATTAATATATCGGTGAACCTCCCCCCGGACTTAAGTCATTTGTGTAATAATTCTCAGCGCGCTTTTTCCTCAATTCCCTAAAAACGCACGGATTCCATATTTAGTGTAGTTACGGAGCGCTATTTTCTTTCGATCTCGTTGTGAGCATCTTCCGGACCATGTAACCGCCCGGCCTCTTCAAGCCGAAAAATCCGGGACCTATTTGATATTTTACGCCCCGCAGGGTTGACGCCGCCCCGATGCGCTGTTAGTATAGACAAAATCATTCAAGCGGGAGGCGCGTATGAAGGATTCGATTGCGACCGTCCGGGCGTATTACGATGAAAACGCGCGGAAGGAATGGGAAAGGCTGCAGGTTCACCCCTTTGAATTCATCCTCACCACTTGGAAGATGGAGAAGTACATCAATCCCGGCGACTCGATCCTCGACATCGGCGGCGGCCCGGGGCGCTACGCCATCCACTTTGCGAAGATGGGCTGCCCGGTCACGCTGATCGATCTGTCGCCCGGAAACGTCGCCCTCGCCCTTGAAAAG
Organism: Bacillota bacterium; assembly: GCA_023443705.1. GTDB lineage: Bacteria > Bacillota > Clostridia > Christensenellales > Aristaeellaceae > JAEZHK01. The sequence continues at coordinate 981 of JAEZTD010000331.1, forward strand.
GCCGGGGAAGCGAAAGTTGCGCTGCGCGCAGAGGCGGCCAACTGCCTGGATCTGGACGGGATGGAGTTGGGCCTGTACGACCACGTATTTCTGATGGGACCGCTCTATCATCTGACGGACGGCGAGGACAGGGCCGAGGCCGTGCGGCAGGCCATAAGGCGCCTGAAGCCGGGGGGCATCTTTTACTGCTCGTTTATTCTGGACTTCGCGGCGATCATCTACGATATGAAAAACGGTCCCGGCTTTCTGCCCCTGGATCTCGCGGACGGAACCATGCCGCTGATCGTCGATTCCGTGCTCCGGGGCGACGCGTATGCGGGGAAATCGTTCACCACTGCCTGCCTCGTCAGCCAGCGGCAGATTGAGCCCTTTCTGGCCCCCTTTGGCCTAAAAAAGCTGGCGCTGTTCGGCCAGGAGGGCATCCTCGCGCCCAACGAGAACCAGATTCTCTCCTATCCGGAGGCGGAGCGGGCACAGTGGATCGAGCTTGCGAAAGCGCTTCTCGAAGTGCCAGAGCTCCTCGCCTACGCTGAGCATGCCATGTACATCGGACGAAAGGTGGCAACCTGAATGAGTTTTGACGGATCGGACCTGTCTCTGCACGACTGCGTCCGGGACGACGAACGAGCCCGCGCGGGCTTTTTCGCGCTTGCGAAGAAGGTTTTCGGGCTGGACTTCGCGCGCTGGCACGCGCTGGGCTGGTGGGGAGACGACTACATCCCCTACACGCTCTATGACGGGGATCGCGCCGCTTCAAACGTGTCCGCGAACGTCATTCGAACGCGGCTCCGCGGCCAGGAAAAGCGCTTTATTCAACTGGGCACGGTGATGACCGACCCCGATTACCGGGGACGGGGCCTCGCCAGGCGCCTGATGGAGACGGTGCTTGATCGGTACGCGCCGGTCTGCGACGGGATCTACCTGTACGCAAACGATTCCGCCTCGGATTTTTACCCGAAGTTCGGCTTTATCCCAGCAGAGGAGCATGCGTGCGCGCGTCCCGTCTCCCCTTCCGGCGCAATGATCAGAAAGATGGACATGGACGATCCCTGCGACCAGGCGCTGCTTCTGAGCCGGCACGGAGAGGGAAACCCCTTTTCGGCGCTTCCCTTGCTCAATAACACCGGGCTTCTGATGTTTTACTGCGCGCAATTTCTGAAGGACTGCGTCTACGAAGTTCCCGGCGCGGTCGCCGTGGCGGAATACGACGGCGACGGGGTGCTTCTCTACGACGTGTTCGGCGGCGGTACGCTGGACGAAACCCTGTCTGCGCTGGCGCGGGAGGATACGAGGACCTGCACGCTGGGCTTTTCCCCGTTTTCGCAGGAGGGCTTTGAGGTGCGGCCGCGGCCGGAGGAGGGCACCACATTGTTTGTGCTGGACGGTAAGGAAAACCCCTTCGCCCGGGACAGGCTGATGTTTCCGCTTCTGTCCCACGCATAGCCGCTTCGTGCAGCGACTGCGGGTTCCATTATGAGAATTTCAGGAGGCGGCCTACATGCATGTGGAGATTGTCGAAGGGTATGATCGGCTCAACGACATCCGAACGCTTTTTCGCGAATATGAGCGTTCTCTGGACGTAAACCTGTGCTTCCAGCGCTTTGAGGAGGAGCTTCAGGGGCTGCCAGGCCGGTACGCGCGGCCGGAAGGTCGGCTTTTTCTGGCGCTGTCAGGCGGATTTTCGGCGGGCTGCGCCGCCTGTCGGAAGCTGGACGAGAACCGCTGCGAGATGAAGCGGCTGTACGTGCGCCCGCAATTCCGCGGGCTGGGGCTGGGGCTGGCGCTGGCGGAGCGGCTCATCCGGGAGGCCCGGGCGGCAAACTGCCGGGCGATGGTGCTGGACACGCTTTCCACCATGTCGGGCGCACAGGCCCTCTATCAAAGGCTGGGGTTTACGGACATCCCGCCCTATTACGAAAACCCACTGCCCGGCGCGCGCTACATGGGGCTGAACCTCTAGTCACAATCCCAGCAGGCGCTCGGCGTTCTCGTGCAGAATCCTCTCCATGTCGGCAGCGGGCAGGCCGAGCGCGTCGAGCTTTTTCAGTTCCGCGCCGGGGTCCCACATCGGGTAATCGCTGCCAAACAGCACGCGGTGCGCGCCGTAGCCGCGGATGAGCGCCTTTAATTCCTCCGCCGAAAGCGCGTAGAAACTGCTGGAGCAGTCCACGTAGATGTCCCGGCCTCGAAGTGCCTCGCGCGCTTCCCGCCACACGCTCCAGCCGCCAAAGTGCGCGCCGACCACGGTGAGCTTCGGGAACGCGTCCAGCACGCGGAGCAGCCGGCCGGGGTTCGAGTAATCAAACCGGTTGTCGCCGGTGTGGGCGAGGAGCGGCACCCCGCCCTGAATAAGTTCATACAACTGGAACAGGCGGGGATCGTCCAGCGCGGTCCTCTGCATGTCGGAGTGGATCTTGACGCCCCGAAGGCCCAGCGCCAGCGCGCGCTCAATTTCTCCCGCCATGTCCTCCTGATCAGGGTGAATGGTGGCGAAGCCGTAGACGTTCTCGTTTTCGCGGCACAGCCCTGCGATAAAGGCGTTGATGGAAGCCGTCTGAGTCGGGGCGGTCGCCACCGAGTGGACGACGCAGGCGCCGACACCGGCAGCCTTTTCAATGCGAAGAAGCGTCGCCAGCTTGCCGTCAAAACGGGTGGGCAGGTCGTAAAACCGGCCGATGCTGTCGCTCGCCTTCTCGGCGATGTTGTCGGGAAAGACGTGGGTATGAAAGTCGATGATCATCGCGATCCTCCGTTTCTCTCGCTTCCAGTATACGCCCGCGAAAAGACGCGATTCAATGTTAATTGGGTTGTATTTTGGGTAGAATTGTGAAGGCTTGCCCCGATTCCATTTGACGATACCCCCCGGCGCCCGTATAATGGATACGATTCGCCGACGCCGGAAGTGCTGGAGCGCGGCGCACAATATGTCCGAACGGCTCCGCCGCGGCGGGGCATATACGATTGATAGGGGTGTGGGGATGAACGTCGTCGTTATTGATGGAGCCGGCGGAGGCGTGGGCCGGGCGCTGGTGGAAGGGCTGAAAAAGCGCCTGCCCTCGGCGGAGGTGATTGCCATCGGCCTCAACGCGCTGGCCACCGCCGCGATGCTTCGCGCCGGGGCGGACGCGGGCGCCACCGGAGAAAACCCGGTCAAGGTCGCCTGCAGGGATGCCGATGTCATCATGGGGCCGATCGGCATCGTGGTCGCCGACGCCATGCTGGGCGAGGTCACGCCCGCCGTCGCCGAAACGGTTTCGGCCAGCCACGCCATAAAAATTCTGGTGCCGATCGGGCGCTGCGGCGTCAAAATCGCAGGGACGGGAAACCTGCCCCTTTCCGAAGCCATCGAGGACGCCGTCTCCCAGGCGCTTCAGGCCTGCCAAGCGCCGGGTGAGCGCCAATGAAAAAACTCAAAGGCTTTTCCAAGCGCTATATGGGCCTCGTCTACGTATTGGTTGTGGCGGCGGCATTTGCCGCATGGGTCATAAAGAGCGGCCAGGGGCCGGAGATCATCCGTCAACTGAGCGGCCTCGACAGCCGGTGGCTGTGGGCCGGCGCGGGCCTACTCATCGGCTACGTACTCGTCCGCGCGCTGACGCTCTACGCGTATCTTGCGGGGGAGGGCAGCAAAATCTCGTTCGTCAAATCGCTGGCAGTCACCGGCATCGGGCAGTTCTATTCGGCTATCACGCCCTCCTCCAGCGGGGGGCAGCCCGTCGAGGTGCTCGCCATGTCCCGTTGGGGCGTGTCCGGCCCCGTGGCGACGGCTGCGGTCACGGTGCAGTTCATCGGCTTCCAACTGGCGCTCCTGGCGCTGGGCGCGGCGCTGTGGATCGTCACCCGAACCCATGTGGCGCTGTACCTTGGCCCGGTGCGCTGGTTTGTGATTCTGGGCTTCATCATCAACTCCGCAATGCCGCTTTTCGTGGGCATCCTCGGCCTGAACCGGGGGGTTCTGAACGCGCTGAGCCACGGTACCGTATGGCTTTTGACCCGGCTCAGGATCGTCCGCGACCAGGATGCCGCCCAGAAAAAAGTGGACCATATGATGGGCGAATACCAATCCTCCGTCGCTTCTCTTTTCAAAAAGCCACTCTTGGCGGCGAAGGTTTTTGTCCTGTCGCTGATACAGCTCGTTCTCATGATGGCGATCATCCTGTGCGTCTACCGCGCGTTCTGGCTCCACGGTGTCCAGCCCATTACCCTCCTCGCCCTTCAGACGCTTCTGTACATCGGCGCTTCGTTCATGCCGCTGCCCGGCGCCAGCGGGGCGCAGGAGTACGGATTTTCGGTGTTTTTCGGCGGCATCTTTCCGGAAAGAACGCTGCTCAGCGCGATCTTTGTATGGCGCGTCATCACCTATTACCTGCTGATGCTGATCGGGCTCGTATCGATCCTGGCGGAGGGCGGCATGCGCTTTTTCGAAGCGGAACAGAAGGAGCGGGAGACAGATGGAACGCCTTGACAGCATCAAAAACCCGATGATTCAGCGCCTGCGCGCGCTGAAGAACGCCGAGGGGCGCGAGGCGGAGAGGCTTTTTCTTATTGAAGGCGAGAAGATGATGCGCGAAGCGGCGGCGGTCCTCGCCCCCGCTGCGGCGCTCTTTGAGGAGGGGCGGGATTTCGGCGACCTGCCGGAGGCGCTCGGTTCCCTCGGCGCCCGCGTCCTGACGGTACCCCGCCGAGTGCTGGAAGCGGTGTGCGATACGAAGACGCCCCAGGGCGCCTGCGCGGCCTTCGCACCGCCAAAACCGCTGGACCTTGAGAACCCGCCCCGGCGGATCGTGGCGCTGGACGGGGTGCAGGACCCCGGGAACCTCGGCACCATCTGGCGCACCGCCGACGCCGCCGGTTTCGAGGCGCTTCTCACCGGCCCCGGCTGCGCCGACTGGCTGTCCCCCAAGGTGCAGCGCGCGGCGATGGGCTCCGGCTTCCGCGTGCCGCTGGGCCAAACCCGGGACCTCGCCGAAGCGCTTTCCATGCTCGCTTCGCGCGGGTACGCGGTGGTCGCCACATCGCTGGACGGCGAGCCGTTCTACCAGCGCGCGCCGCTGCCCGAAAAATTTGTTCTGGTGATCGGCAGCGAAGCCCACGGCATCAGCCCGCAGGTGATGGCCCGGGCGACGGTGGCGCTGAAGCTGCCCATGCGCGGCGGCGCCCAGTCGCTCAACGCGTCGGTGGCCGCCGGGATCATCATGTACGATCTCTGCCGCGATCTCCCGTTTTAGCAAGGCCCCGCAGGTTGCATTGTTTCAGGCGGGCTGAGTCGCTTCGCGCCAAAAGGAGTCGGGCGGATTTCCTCGCAAGACCAAACATTCCTCGGGCTGTTGAAATACTGCGGTATTTTGACAGTCCATATTAATGTACGCTTTCTTGACACCCGGCGCGGCGTATACTAAAATGGTTTTATACGCGGTGGAGGAGTATCATGCCGATCAAGGACAAAAATGCGAATGCGATCAGGCTGGGGAGGGGAATCCGATGCCGGTAAACGCGCCGGAGCGGGCCGAAGCGGCGCCAAACGGCGAGCTTTGGCGCGCCAAAGCTCGCGTCGTCGGCAGAACGCGCGCGCTGCCGGCGGCGTTCCTTCTCTTCCTGCTCTTCCTTCTCGCCCCTCTCGCCGCGCTTTCGGAGGACGCGACGCCGGAGCCGGTCTATCCCGAGGCGCTTCAGGCCGCGGCGTCCATTGAGCCCAACCTGATGGTTGCGCCCGAAATCGTCCATCTGACGATCACGCTGACCAACGCGGGCGACAGCCCCATCGCGGACGTCCGGATCCTTCGCTCAAACGGATCGCTTGTGGAGAGCATCGGCACATTGGAGCCGGGCGAATCCCGCGCCCATGAGGAACGCCTGCAGTTGTCACTGGAGCAGTTCCGGGACGGCGGCGTGACCTACCTCGTCCGTTGCACGCTGAACCCGGGAACGGTGAACGAAATCGGCGGGCGCATGACAGTTCAAGCGCCGCTCGAGCGCATCGAAGCCTTGCCCAGCGTCGAATTCAGCCGGTCGGTGTCGTCTGAATACATACAGGCGGGCGAACAGGTGTCGCTGACCTACCGGGTGGTCAACACCGGCAACGTGCCGCTGACCGATATTGTCGTCTCCGATCCGCTGACCGGCGACGTGGGCGCGCTGGCCGAGCTGGGCCCCGGCCAGAAACACACCTTTACCACGCGGGTAGCGGTCGCCTCGGACGCGGAGAGCCTGCCCACCCTTACCTGTTACAGCAAGGCCGACCCGGAGGTGCCCATCGTCCGCGATCTGGGCGAAACCCGCATCCATGTGACCGATCAGCGGCTGGAGGCGGTGCTTTCGGCCGATCAGGCGGCGGTGCGCAGCGGCGAGAGTGTGACGCTCCGGCTGACGCTGTTCAACGCGTCGGACATCGCCTGCGAAAAGCTGCGCGTCACTGACCAGAACGGCGCGGAGCTGGACAGCCCGCCCTTCTCGCTGAAGCCCGGCGAGCGGTATGAACTGACCCAGCCGATTCAGATGCGGGAGACCACCACCTTCCTTCTGACCGTCTCCGGGCGGACGGAGGGCGGCTCCGCGATTTCGGCGCGCTCCAACCCGCTGACGGTGGCGGTGCAGGCGGCGGCCAACCGTGCCCGCGTCGCGCTGACAGCGCAGGTCAACCCCAACACGCCGGTGCCCCCCGGCACGGTACGCTTTACGCTCCGGCTGAACAACACCGGCGAGGACGCGCTCCGCTGCGTGAAGCTGTCCGAACAGTCCCGCGGCGCAATCCGCACGCTGTGGGTGGTGCCGCCGGGCGAGACCCTCGTCGAGCAGGACTACCCCATCGGCGGAAAGCCTTTCGTGTTTCTGGCGGAAATGACCGACGAGAAGGGCGGGCGGCTGACGGTGTTGTCCTCCCCCATCGCCGTTGAGGCCGCCGCGCAGCCCCAGTCGGCAGACCCCGTGCCCACGCCGCTGCCGACGCTCGCGGGCACGTCCTACCGCTTGTCCGGAGGGGTTTCCACGTTTTTGATGATGATGATTGGCGCGGCTTCGGTGCTGGCGGTACTCATCGCGATCATCGCCGTGAACGGAGCGCGAAGGCGTAAAAAAATTGAAAAACAGCGCCGCATCCACATCAAGCGGATCCGCCGCTCGATGCAGGGCGCAAAGAGCGATCTCACCCAGGAAACCCGGACGGTGCCCGTGGTCCGGCGAGACGGGTCCGACCCCGGCGCGTAAAGAAAAGCGAGGTCAAGAATCCTTATGTTTGAGGGCTTCCCCCAGAGCGGCATGGAGTTTTTCATGGCCATCCGCTTCAACAACAACCGGGACTTTTTTCTCGCGAACCACGGCTGGTACGAGGAAAGCGTGCGCACCCCGGCGCGCCTTCTCGCGGCCGAGCTGGCGGAAACCGTTCGCGCCATCGACCCGGACCTCGAAACCCGGCCGGAAAAGGTGGTCTCCCGCATCAACCGGGACGTGCGCTTCTCCAAGGACAAGTCCCCGTACCGGGACTATATCTGGATCGCCTTTAGGCGCCCGGGGGCCGACCGGCGCACGACGATGGGCATGTATTTTGACATCTCGGACGCCGGCGCGAGCTACGGCATGGGCTTCTACGACGAGAACCGCCCGCTGATGAACGCGCTTCGGCGGCGCATCCTGACCGAGCCCGATAAGGTGCTGGAGGCGACGGATTCCGCGCTGGATGCGTTCACCCTGCACGCGAACGCGTTTCGCCGCATGCCGATTCCGGAGGAGGTCCCCGAGAAGCTCAGGGCCTGGTACGCCCTCAAGGGCTTCTATGTAGAAAAGGAAATAAACGACTTCGAACTGATCCGTTCCCCCGCGCTGGCGGAGGAGGTGCGCCGCGGCTTTCTGCACCTGAAGCCGCTTTACGCCTTCATCGCGTCCCTGACTCCCGAGGAAGAGATGACCGACCCGACGGTTGACGGGAGGGCTTCCCATGCGTGAAAACTGGCCGACCCTGATTCAGGGCGGCGAAATCTGCGGCCCGGCGGGCGATGGCGGAGAAATCACCCCGGCGCTGGCCGAGTGCTTGGGCTACGCCTTCGCCATGTGGCTTGCGGCGCAGAAGGGCACGACCAGCGACCGCCTGATCCTCGCCGCGGGCTGCGACCATCGCCCTTCCGGCGAGGCGCTGAAGCAGGCGCTGATCCGGGGGCTGACCGCCGCGGACTGTGATGTATACGACGCGGGTCTTGCCACCACCGCCGCCATGTACCTGTCCATCGCCGGCGGAGCCCATGCCGACGGCGCGGTGATGGTGACGGCGGGCGCGCAGCCCGAAGGCTGGAATGGCTTCAAACTCATGACCCGTGACGGCGGCCTGCGCCCCGACGAGCAGCGCGAGGTGCTTTTGCGCGCGCGGGAGACTAGCGTCCCCCAGCGCTTGGTGTCCGAACTGGACGCCCTTTCCCCCTGGCGGCAGCACCTGTACGACATGATCCGCCGCCGCCTGGACGACGACGTGCAGTGCCCGCTCGTGGGGCTCTTCGTCGTGGTTTTCGCTTCCGGGGCAGGCACGCTGTTTGCCGATGCCATCGAGGAGATGGGCGCGGACGTGGTGCGGCTGAACCCGCCCGGCGGCACGTTCCGCCCGGACGACGCGGCAGCCCTCGAAGCTCTTTCCCGCGCCGTGACGGAGAACGAGGCGGATCTGGGCGTTGCGCTGGACGCGGACGGCACCCGCTGCGCGCTGATCGATCAGGACGGCCGCCCGCTGATGGGCAACCGGCTGATCGCGCTGATGGCGGCAATCCTCCTGGAAGAGCGCCCCGGCGCGACCTTCGTGACCGACTCGGTCACCTCCTCCGGCGTGGCGCGCTTCATCACCGAGTGGGGCGGCGTGCACTACCGCTACAAGCGCGGGCACATGAACGTCATTACCGAGGCCATGCGCCTGAACGAGGAAGACATCGATTGTCCCCTCGCCATCGAAACAAGCGGCCACGCGGCGATGCGGGAAAACTTCTTCCTGGACGACGGCGCGTACCTGGCGGCGGTGGTTCTGTGCAAGGCCCTCGGCATGAAGCGGGACGGCGAAACCCTCTCCGGCCTGATCGCCGAATTGGCGGAACCCGTCGAGCGCGCCGAGATCCGCATGCGCATCCTCGCAAGCGACCACCGCGCCGCGGCCCAGTCCGCCATCGAATCGGTGCTCTCCCACACGCTGGAGAACCCCGAATGGCGGCTGGCCACCGACAACCGCGAGGGCGTCCGCATCAACTTCGACCTCGACGGCGACATGGACAACGCGTGGCTTCTGCTGCGCATGTCGGTCCACGAGCGGGTGATGCCGCTCAACGTGGAGAGCGATGTGCCCGGCGGCGTCAAGCGCATCCTAGCCGAGCTCCACGACCTTTTGAAGGACGATGCGGAGCTGGACCTTGCGCCCCTCCGGGCCGCGATTTCTTCGTAAAACCGCGCCCGTTCGGCCATATTTTCCCGGATTACATCCAAAGGAGCGAACCTCATGAGCAAGATCGATCACCTGGCAGTCAACGCAATCCGCATTCTGTCCGCAGAGGGCGTGCAGAAGGCCAACTCCGGCCACCCCGGCATGCCGATGGGCGCAGCCCCCATGGCCTATGCGCTTTGGGCCAAGCAGATGAAGCACAACCCGTCTAACCCCAAATGGCCCGACCGCGACCGCTTTGTCCTCTCC
>JAEZTD010000365.1 GCA_023443705.1 Bacillota bacterium
CCATGCCGAAAGCGCTCCTTTATGTCCGTCTTTGGGCGATGCGCCCGCCGTCCTTGACCACGTACATGGCGGGCACCACGCCCCGCACCAGCGACGTGGGATACACCCACACGCCGCGCCCCAGCACGACGCCGGGGTTGAGCACCGCGTTGCAGCCGACCTCCACTTCGTCCGCGAGCATCGCGCCGAACTTGCGAAGGCCGGTTTCAATGTCGCCGGAGGCCGCGTGCACGACGACGCTTTTCTTATCGCTGCGCACGTTGGAAGTGATCGCGCCGGCGCCCATGTGCGCCTTGTAGCCCAGGATGGAATCCCCCACATAGTTGTAGTGGGGCACCTGCACCTTGTCAAAGAGCAGGCAGTTCTTAAGCTCCGTGGAATTGCCCACCACCGCGTCCTTTCCGACGATGGCGCTGCCGCGGATGAACGCCGAGTGGCGGATCTCCGCACCTTCGTCCACGATCAGCGGCCCTTCGAGGTACGCGGAAGGGTATATTTTTGCGCTTCTTGCGATGTATATGCCACCCTCGCGCCGCTCATACGCGTCCTCGGGCAGCTTCTCCCCCAGCGCCAGGATGAACTTCTTGAGAAGCGGCAGCGCCTGCCACGGGTAATCGAGCCCTTCGAAAATGTCGGCTGCGATGGTCTTTGAAAGGTCAAAAAGCTCCGTAACCGCGAGTTCACTCACCATGCGGCGCATCCTCCTCATACTTTTCCAGCTTGACGCCGCCCTCCGTGAGCATCGTGACGGAGAACTCGTCCGGGTATCCCGCCTGGTAGACGACCCGCTCGATCCCGGCGTTGACGATCATCTTCGCGCACAGCACGCAGGGCTGGTGGGTGCAGTACAGTGTCGCGCCCGCGATGCTCACGCCCAACCGCGCGGCCTGAATGATGGCATTCTGCTCGGCGTGCACCGCGTAGCAGATCTCGTGGTGGGTTCCGGAGGCAATGCCCAGCTTCTTGCGAAGGCACTCGCCCCGTTCCACGCAGGTTTTGACCCCGGCGGGCGCGCCGTTGTAGCCGGTGGTCATGATGCGCTTGTCCTTCACGATGACCGCGCCGATCTTGCGCCCTTCCTGATAACAGCTTGCCCAGCCGGCGATGACCGAAGCCATCTCCATAAAGCGCTTATCCCATTTGTTCATGGTTTCCTCCGGCGGCAAAGCGCGCGTTTACGTCGCGGTAGGCTTCGGGCGAGCCGATGTCGATGCATTCGCCATCAAAGATGAAGGCGCGTACGTCTTTTTTCCTGCAAAGCCATTCGGGAAAATGGCCGGGCGCGTCCTTGGAATTGCCCTCGGCGAGGTATTCTTGAAACAGCGGCAGCGTGTCCCGACGGTAGAGGTAGAGGGCGTAGACGCCGATGTCGCTGGGCGGGTTCTGGGGTTTCTCCACGAGGTCCAGCACGCGGTTGTCCGGCCCCAGCGTCGCCACGCCGAAGCGGCGCAGCGTTTCGATGTCTTCAATGCGCGCGGTCAGGAGGGTGTCCCGTCCGGTTCGCCAAAAGTCCGCCGCAAAGTCGCGCAGCGGGAAGGTGAAGAAGTTGTCGCTTGCGGCGACCAGGAGATCGTCGTCCAGCCCCGCCTTCTCAATCACGAACTGGATGTCCCCCACCGCGCCGAGGCGGTCGTCGTTCGAGGTGGTTCCGTCGTCCCAGACGGTGAAGCGGAGCGAAGGATAGCGCGCCACAGCGTCCGCAGCCCACGCCTCAAACTGGCCGATGAAGCGGTGATTGGACACGATGTGGACTTCCGTCATGCCGTCAAGGGTCGCGATCTCGCCCACCAGGTGATCCAGCATGGCCTTTTCACCGATCTTGAGCAGCGCCTTTGGGGTCGAAAGCGTAAGCGGATAGAGCCGCGTGGCGTAACCCGCAGCCAAAATCAGCGACTTCATTATCTTTTGCAATCCTCCAAGCGAACGCGTTCCATTAGTCCATCTGATTATACTTGCCCATGGCTTCTTTGTCAAACCGTGGCATGCGCCGCGGGCGGCGCACAAGGGTCAGGGCGAGAAAACGACTTAATCCAAACATAACTTGCAAACGGGCGCTTCATACCATACAATGGTAAACGTGCCGCGCATAACGGTACCAAAATGAGAAAGAAAGGGGCAATCCTGATGTCGATCATCGTCAGCGCCGTTCGTCCGAACAATGGGATCAACAATCTGGATTGCCGCTTTATGCACTTCGCGAACTAGGGGCGTAGTTTCGTCCGTAAACGCGTCGGTCATTGGGCAGCATCCGCCCAATGGCCGCTTTTTTGTGCCCAAAAACCTGAGGAGGACTAAAACAATGAAACGCAAGGACCTGCGCCTGATGCTGGAAAGCATGAACGGCCAATGGACGAAGTACCTGGGCTCCGTCGGCGCGATGGCGATCAACGTGTGCGTGTCGCTTTTGACCCCGCTGGTGCTGGCGGAGTCCATCGACGCGGTCATCGGCGCGAAGCGTCCGCTTCAACTGCCCGCGCCGATCCTGAAGTGGGTGGAGTCGATGGGCGGGCGTGAATTCCTGGTCCGGAACCTGTGGCTGATGGCGGGAAGCCTTCTCGCGCTGTACCTGATCGGCGGCCTGTTCCAGTACATCCGGGGCCGGTGGTCGGCGGAGGCCAGCGAGGACATCGCGAAAAACCTTCGCGACCGCCTCTACGACCACCTGCAGCGGCTCACCTTCGACTACCACGTCAAGGCCGAAACCGGCGACCTGGTGCAGCGCTGCACGTCGGACGTGGAGACCATCCGGCGCTTCCTTCAGTCGCAGCTCGTGGAAGTGTTCCGCACCTTTCTGATCGTGGGCGTCGCCGTGGTGGTCATGCTTCGGATCAACCTCAACATGACGCTGGTGTCCCTCGTTCTGGTGCCGATTCTCTTCACGTGGGCGTTCCTGTTCTTCCGCCTGGTGCAAAAGAATTTCCAGAAGGTGGACGACGCCGAGGGCAAGATGAGCGCGATGCTGCAGGAAAACCTGTCCGGCGTGCGCGTGGTGCGCGCCTTCGGGCGGCAGCAGTACGAGGTGGAGAAGTTCGCGGGCTTCAACGACGATCTCTACAGAAAGCACAAACACCTGGGCGACCTGCTCGCCATCTACTGGCCGTCCAGCGACTTTCTGAGCATGGCGCAGGCAGGCGTCGCGCTGGTCTACGGCATCGTGCTCGCGGCGGGCGGGCAGCTCCTGGTGGGCGAGATGACGGTGTTCATCTCCTATATCTGGATGCTCCTGTGGCCGGTGCGCCAGCTGGGCCGCATCCTCTCGGATCTGGGCAAGGCGCTGGTCTCGGCGGGCCGCATCGCGGAGGTGCTGAATACCCCCCTGGAGCCCGATCAGGACGGCGAGGACGCCGACGTGTCCGGCGACATCCGCTTCGACCATGTGGCCTTCTCCTACGAGAAGATGAACCCGGTGCTCATCGACATCGACTTTACCGTGAAGGGCGGCCAGACCGTCGCGATCCTGGGCGCCACCGGCTCCGGAAAATCCACGCTAGTGCACTTGATCCAGCGGCTTTACGACGCAGACCAGGGCGCGATTACCATCGGCGGCACGGACGTTCGGAAGATCCGCAAGGCGCACCTTCGAAGCCACACAGGGCTGATTCTTCAGGAGCCGTTCCTCTACTCGCGCACGCTGGGCGAGAACATCAAAATCGCCGCGCCGGGGGCGGACGACGCCGATGTGGCTCGGGCAGCACAAACCGCCTGCGCGGAGGGCTTCATCAAAAACTTCGACAAGGGCTATGAAACGCTGGTGGGCGAGCGCGGCGTCACGCTGTCGGGCGGCCAGCAGCAGCGGGTGGCCATTGCCCGGACGCTCCTCAAGCAGAACGACATCCTGATCTTTGACGATTCGCTGTCCGCCGTGGACACCGAGACCGATCAGGCCATCCGCGAGGCGCTCCGTCTGGAAAATAAGCATGCCACCACCTTCATCATCTCCCACCGGCTGACCACGCTGAGCCAGGCGGACCTGATTCTGGTGCTCCAGAACGGGCGCATCGCCCAGCAGGGTACCCACGACCAGCTGATCGCCGAGGACGGCCTCTACCGCCGCGTCTGGCGCATCCAGTCCCAGCTCGAAGAGGAACTCCAGACCGACGCCTCGGCGTAAGCACTTCCCGAAGCAATTTCCCTTGGGCCTCTTTAGGGCGCGAAGCCGCCCTTCCCAAAGGGGTGCGGGGATCGCAATCCCCGATTCATTCAAGGCAACCGGAGGGCGACATGTGCGGCTGAAGGTTGCTACCGGCCCGCGCGCGTGCCCGCCCGCGAGGCAATGCCTCGCAGGGCGCGCGCATAAAAGGCGGAGAAAAGACGCGCTGCGGATTTTCTCCGCCCTCCGAAGGAGGTTTCGTTATGCAATTCAACCCCGAGCAGGACTACACCAAACACCTGGACGCCGGGCTGTGGCGGCGAGTTCTGGGCTACGTGAAGCCGTTCCACCCGCACCTCATCGGCGTCATTACGCTGATGCTGGTGTGCGCGGCGATGGACGTGGTGTTTCCGCTGCTTACAAAGGAAGCCATTGATGTGTTCATCGCCGGCTCCACCACCGAAGGCCTCGGCTGGTTTGTGGCGCGGTATGCCATCGCCGTGGTGGTGCAGACGGCGTCCATCGCCGGGTTTATCTTCCTCTGCGCCCGAGTGGAGGCGGGCGTCTGCCACCGGATTCGGAAGCTGGGGTTTCAGCGCCTTCAGGAACTGTCCTTTTCCTACTATGACAAGACGCCCATCGGCTACATCCTGTCCCGTATGACGAGCGACACCCAGCGGCTGGGCGACACCATCGGCTGGAGCCTGATCGACCTCGTCTGGGGCACCGGCTTCACACTGTTCTCCGTTATCGTGATGTTGACCATCAACGTAAAGCTGTCGCTGGCGCTTCTCGTAGTGCTGCCGGTGATTGCGCTACTCGCGGTGTACTTTCAAAAGCGCATCCTCAAGAGCTACCGCGAGGTGCGCAAGACCAACTCCCGCATCACCGGCGCGTTCAACGAAGGGATTGCCGGGGCCAAGACCACCAAGACCCTCGTCCGTGAGGAGGCAAACACGGAGGAGTTCGTCGCGCTGACGCAAACCATGCGCACTTGCTCCGTCCGGGCGGCGGTTCTCTCCGCGCTGTTTATGCCGCTCGTCATGTCGCTGGGCTCGGTCGCGGCCGCCTACGCGCTGTGGCGCGGCGGGTATGAGGTGTTTGCCGGGGTCGCCAGCTTCGGCACGCTGACGCTGTTCATGAACTATTCGGTGCAGATCTTCGAGCCCATCACCAACATTGCCCGCGTCTTTGCGGACCTTCAGTCCTCCCAGGCGGCGGCGGAGCGGGTGGTATCGCTGCTGGAAACGAAGCCCGAGGTCGTGGACCGCGGCGATGTCGAAGCCGCTTTCGGCGACAACTTCCACCCGATCCAGGAAAACTGGCCGCCCCTCGCGGGCGACATCACCTTTGAAAACGTCTCCTTCCAATACGGCGGCGGTGAAAAGGTGCTGGACGATTTCAGCCTCACCGTCAAGGCCGGGCAGACCATCGCGCTGGTGGGTGAAACCGGCAGCGGCAAATCCACCATCGTCAACCTGATCTGCCGTTTTTACGAGCCCACCGACGGCCGCATCCTGATTGACGGCGTAGACTACCGTGAGCGCTCGCAGTTGTGGCTTCAATCCCACCTGGGGTACGTGCTGCAGCAGCCGCACCTTTTCTCCGGCACCATCCGAGAGAACATCCGCTACGGCAGGCTCTCCGCCACCGACGCCGAGGTCGAACAGGCTGCCCGCATGGTGGACGCCGAGGGCTTCATCCTGAAGTTTGACAAGGGGTACGATACCGACGTGGGCGAGGGCGGCGGCAGACTGTCCACCGGGCAGAAGCAGCTGATCTCCTTCGCACGAGCGCTGATCGCCGATCCCGCGATCTTTGTTCTGGACGAAGCCACCTCCTCCGTCGATACCGAGACGGAACAGCGCATCCAGAAGGCCATCGCCACGGCGCTGAAGGGGCGCACCAGCTTCATCATCGCCCACCGCCTGTCCACCATCCGGGGCGCCGACCGAATCCTTGTCATTCAGGACGGCCGCGTCAAGGAGCAGGGCAACCACCGGGAGCTGATCGCCCGGCGCGGTTATTACTACAACCTCTACGTCAACCAGTTCCGCGAAGAGCGCGAGCAGGCGCTACTGGGCCACGGGCTTGCGGAGTAACGCGGGCAATGAAAAGGGCATCCCTGCGCGGGATGCTCTTTTGCTTGACGAATGGAAAAAGCGCGGGTACACTGATCGCAGCGGCATGTGTACAGGGATATCGCGAAAGGAAAGAATGGCATGGAATGCGTCATCAACGGCCTTGTCGTCCATCATGAGTGCATCGGGGAGGGAATCCCCGTCCTGATGATTCCCGGCTATCAGGTAGACCACCGGATCATGGCCGCCTGCATGGAGCCGGTATTTCGGGAAGCCCCCGGCTTTCGCCGGGTGTACATAGACCTACCGGGCATGGGGCGGACAAAGCGCGCGGAGTGGATTGTCAACGCCGACTCGATGCTGGAATTCCTCCTGGAATTCATTGAAAAAGTGATTCCCGGAGAGCGCCTGCTCGTAGCCGGAGAGTCCTATGGAGGATATCTGGCGCGCGGGCTTCACAAAAGGCTTGGATCCCGCGTGGCCGGGCTACTTCTGATCTGCCCGGTGATCCGCCCTGCGCTCGAGGACCGAACGCTGCCCGAGCGCGTGGCGCTCACGGTCGATGCGTCGCTCCTTGCGCAACTCAGTCCAGAGGACGCGCAGAGCGCCGCGGAATCCCTCGTGGTGCAGACGGAGCCGGTCTGGCAGAGGTTCCGGGACGAAGTCCTTGCGGGCATCGCCGTCGCCGATCAGGCCTACCTGAAGGCATACCGTGAAAGCGGCTACGCATTCTCCTTTGATGTGGATGCCCTGGAAAAGCCCTGCCCCTGCCCTACGCTCTTCATCATGGGCCGTCAGGACAGCGTCGTCGGCTACCGCGACGCATGGCCGATCCTCGAAAATTTTCCCAGAGCGACCCTCGCCGTGCTGGACCGCGCCGGGCACAGCCTGCAGATCGAGCAGGTGGAACTGTTCCACGCGCTGGTTCGGGAATGGCTGGAACGGTCTTCGGAAATGTGGATATAGCGAAGAGCGGCCACACTCTTCCTCCTCCCAAATTCGGGATCAACAAATGCGTGGAGGTGCCTCTTGAAAGTCGAGATGGGAGAGTCGTTGTTCTACTCGTGGTTGCGTCACATAAGGCGTTGTCAGATCGTTCAGACCAATTGGAAGCCCTCTCACAATGGAAGCCAAAAAACGAGAATACTATGGAGCTTCTGATGACGCGAGCCGCAAAATCGTTCTATGAGGCGTGCGGATATAGTGTTTTCAAGAAGACTTACTCCTTTTCACAGCTCGTCAGGCAAGCGGAAATCGATGCGCTCGGCATTTCTCTATGCGCCGAAGGGATGCATGTGTATGCCATTGATGTCGCTTTTCACGAGGGTGGTTTGATCTACGGAACCCGTCAGGAAACAGCCATGAAGGTCGTTATGAAATGCCTTCGCGCTGCAATGTGCCTTCAGGTATTTTTTGACGCTAGCGAGGGTGACATCATATTTGCTTCTCCCAAGATCAATAAACCCTTGCTTGAAGACATCAAAAGTTGCCTAGTCACTGTAGATACCTTAATTAAGGAATTTGATTTGAATTACAATGTTCGCGTGCTTGCCAATGACGACTTTAAATCAGAGGTGATTAAACCCGTCTTGACGCTCAGCAACGCTGTAGCGGACACATCCGAACTGTTCCTGCGAAGCTACCAACTTCACCGCATGTTCGAAAAAGAATGTCTATAGTCATTCTTGTGGTCTGCTCACAGGGGTTTCTCTTCTTCCTAAGAGCGTAGCACCCAAACACGGCGGTCAATCATCTTCTGCCACGCAATAAAAACGGAGCCGCCTCGCAAGAAGCGGCTCCGTATTCTGTTGTGTTATTCGACGACCTTGGTGACGACGCCGGAACCCACCGTACGGCCGCCCTCGCGGATGGCGAAACGGAGTCCCTCTTCGCAC
>JAEZTD010000037.1 GCA_023443705.1 Bacillota bacterium
CCTCATCATGGACCCGCCGCTTTTCAACCTCTACGACAGGCGCTGGCGCATCTACGCCCGCAACCCCATCATGCCGCCCCACTTCATCGGAAACAGCGCAAAGGTGACGGCCTGTATGGTCACCGAAGGGTGCGAGGTCTACGGCGCGGTCAGTCACTCGGTGCTCTTCGCCGGCGTCAAGGTGGAGGAGGGCGCGGTTGTGGTGGATTCGGTCGTCATGCCGGGCAGCGTCATCAAAAAGAACGCCATTGTGCGCCGGGCGATCGTGGGCGAGCGGTCGGTGGTTGGCGAGGGAGCGGACGTGGGCGAAGGCGGCCAGAGTGAAATCGCGCTGATCGCTTCGGACACCGTGCTGCCCGCCGGGCACAAGGTGCTTCCCGGCGAGCAGGTCGGCCCGGAGGAAATCCAGGCGAAGGAGGCGGCGGAAAAATGAAGGACGTCATGGGCATCATCTACACCTCCAAGGACGATTACAACATGCGGGAGTTGACAAGTTCCCGCGCGGTGGCGGCGCTGCCGGTCATCGGCCGCTACAGGATCATCGATTTTCAGTTGTCCAGCCTGGTCAACTCCGGCGTGCGCAACGTGGGCGTCATCATGCAAAAAAACTATCACTCGCTGATGGATCACCTGGGCGCGGGCAAGGAATGGGATCTGCACACCAGAAACGACGGCCTGTTCATCCTGCCCCCCTTCCAGACACGCGAAAACATCGGCACCTATGAGGGCACGCTGGATGCGCTCAAGTCCAACATCGCGTACCTGCGCCGGTCGAATCAGGACTTGGTGATTTTGATGGGTTCCTATTCCGTGTTCAACACCAATTTTGAAGACATGGTGAAAAAGCACAAGGAGTCCGGCGCGGACGTGACCTTGATGTACACCACTCGTTACCGGGACAGCCGCGTGTCGCCTTCGATGCTCGCCAAGCACACCTACCTGAAGCTGGACGAAAAAGACAACGTGCTGGATTTCGAAATCGGCCCCAACATCCCGGAAAACCCCAACTTCTGCATGGACGTAATCCTGATGCGCCGCTCGATGCTGGTCCATCTGGTGGATCAGGCGCTGTCCCACGGAATGAAGGACGCGCTGCGCGACATGCTGCCCCAGTACCTGAAGCAAAAATTGCTCACCGTGCGCGGTTACGAGTATAAAGGCTACCATCGCCGCGTAGAATCTGTCCTGAGTTATTTTGAGTTTAACATGGATATGCTACACTACGACATCCGTCAGGAAATGTTTGCAAATCCCGTCTACACCAAGGTGCGGGACGAGGTACCGGCAAAGTACGTGGAGGGCGCCCGGGCGTCCAATTCACTGGTGGCCGACGGTTGCATCATCGAGGGGACGGTGGAGAACAGCGTATTGTTCCGGGGCGTGCGCGTCCGCGCGGGCGCGGTGGTGAGAAACGCCGTCGTCATGCAGGAATCGGAGATTCAGGAGGGCGTCGAGGTAGAGAACGTCATCCTGGACAAGGCGGTTACGATTCGCAGCGGCAAGCTGATCGGCCAGCGCGCCTACCCAATCGTGATTGGCAAGAACATGACCCTGTAAAAGCATTTCTATTTCAAGGAGGCGATCAAAGCTTGAAAGTGTTGTTTGTGGCTTCCGAATGCGTACCCTTTTCCAAAACCGGCGGCCTGGCGGATGTGGTGGGCGCGCTGCCCAAGGAGATCAAAAAATCCGGCGTGGACATTCGGGTCATCACCCCGCTTTACAGCGCGATCCCCGAAAAGTGGCGCTCCAAGATGGAGCACCTGCTCTACTTTTACATCAACCTCGGCTGGCGCAGGCAGTACGTGGGCATCGAAAAACTGGTGCTGAACGACATCACCTACTATTTTGTCGACAATGAATACTACTTTGGCCGCTCCTACATCTACGGCCTCGGCGGGGACGAGGGCGAGCGCTTCGCGTTCTTTGACCGCGCCGTGATGGAAGCGCTGCCCAAGATCGACTTTGTTCCCGACGTCCTCAACTGCCACGACTGGCAGACCGGCCTGATCCCGGCGATGCTGGAAGTCCAGTACAGGGTATTGAAGCCCTATCAGAAGATCAAGACCGTATTCACGGTACACAACCTGCAGTACCAGGGCATCTTCCCAATCGATCAGATCGAGGAACTGGTCAGCCTCGGAGGCCTCGCGTACACGCCTGACCATCTGGAGTTCTACGGCCAGTGCTCCTTCATGAAGGGCGGGCTGACCTTTTCGCACAAGATTACCACCGTCAGCCCCACCTACGCCGAGGAGGTCAAGACCGCCTTCTACGGCGAGCGCCTGGACGGGCTGATGCGCACCCGCGCAGGGGACCTTCTGGGCATCCTGAACGGCATTGACCTCGAGGAGTACGACCCGGAGAATGACCCGGCCATCGAAGCGCGCTACGGCGCGGCGACGCTGGACAAGAAGGTTTTGAACAAGCTGGCGCTGCAGCGCGAGATGGGCCTGACCGAGGGGGCGGACATCCCGCTCATCGGCATGGTCGGCCGGCTCAGCAGCCAGAAAGGGCTGGATCTGGTGGAACGAGTGCTGGACGGCCTCATGACCACGGGCTGCCAGCTGGTGGTTCTGGGCATGGGCGAGGACCGGTACGTCGACCTTTTCAACTGGGCCCAGTGGAAGTACGCCGGGCGCATCGCCGCCCGCATCGAGATGAACCACGCGCTGGCCCACCGCATCTACGCC
>JAEZTD010000090.1 GCA_023443705.1 Bacillota bacterium
CCTGCATGCCGTAGCAGATGCCCAGGATCGGCACGCCAAGGGAGATCAGTTCCCTGCCCAGCCGCGGCGCGCCCTCTTCGTAGACGCTGTTCGGGCCGCCGGTCAGGATGACGCCCTTCAGGCCTTCGCCCGCCCACTTCTCAAAGGGTGCGTTGAAGGGGTGGATTTCGCAGTAAATGCCCATCTCGCGCACGCGGCGGGCGATGAGCTGGTTGTACTGGCCGCCGAAATCGAGTACGATAATCTTTTCCCGCATCAAAGGGCCTCCTTCTTCTGGGCAGCGTAATCGAGCGCCGCCTGCACCAGCCCCGCGAACAGCGGGTGCGCGTGGTTGGGGCGGGACTTGAGCTCGGGGTGGAACTGGACACCGATGTAGAACGGGTGATCCCTGAGTTCAATCGCTTCGACGAGGTTGCGCTCCGGATTGACGCCGGCGACCACGAGGCCCGCCGCCGTGAGCTCCGGAAGGAATTTGTTGTTGAACTCGTAGCGGTGGCGGTGACGCTCGACGACCATGTCCTTGCCGTACGCCGCCCGCGCCTTCGTGCCCTCGGTAAGCGCGCAGTCGTACCGGCCCAGCCGCATGGTTCCCCCGGTCTGCTCCAGCCCCTGCTGGTCCTGCATGATGTCGATGACCGGGTAGCGCGTGTCCTTGTCAAACTCGGACGAGTTGGCGCCTTCGAGGCCCGCCGCCCGCGCAAGGTCGATCACCGCGATCTGCATGCCCAGGCACAGCCCGAGGAAGGGGATTTTTTGCTCCCGGGCGTAGCGCGCGGCGGCCATTTTCCCCTCGATGCCCCGTGTGCCGAAGCCGCCGGGCACCAGGATGCCGTCCACGCCGCTCAGTGCTTCGGAAAGGTCCGCCTCCGGCCCGGTCAGCGCGTCGGCCAGCACCCACTTGATTTTGACCCGCGTCCTGTGGGCGATGCCGCCGTGGGCCAGCGCCTCCACCACCGAAAGGTACGCGTCGTGCAGTTGGATGTACTTGCCCACGAGCGCGATGGTCACCTGATGCTCCGGCTTCTGGAAGCGCTCCACCAGCTCGATCCAGTCGTCCAATTGGGGTTTTCGGATCTCCAGCTTCAGCGCCTCGCACACCTTGTCGGCGAACTGCTCGCGCTCCAGCATCAGCGGCACCTGGTAAAGGGACTCCGCGTCCAGGTTCTGGATGATGTACTTCGCCGGAAGGTTGCAGAACAGCGCCAGCTTCTGCCGCATTTCGGAGGGAATCGGGTAGTCGCTGCGCAAAACCAGCATGCCCGGCTGGATTCCCTGGCTCTGCAGCTGCTTGACCGAGTGCTGGGTGGGTTTGGTTTTCAGCTCCTGGCTTGATTTCAGATAAGGAATCAATGTGACGTGAATGAACAGCCTGTCCTCCGGCTCGACCTCCCATTGGAACTGGCGGATCGCCTCCAGAAAGGGCTGCCCCTCGATGTCGCCGACCGTGCCGCCGATTTCGGTGATGACCACGTCCTTGCCCTCGGCGACCCGGTGAATCTTGTCCTTGATCTCGTTGGTGATGTGGGGGATAACCTGCACGGTGCCGCCGTTGTAGCCGCCCTCGCGCTCTCGCCGGAGCACCGAGAAGTACACCTGGCCGGAGGTGACGGAACTGAAGCGGGTCAGGTTCTCATCCACAAACCGCTCGTAATGGCCCAGGTCCAGATCGGTCTCCGCGCCGTCCTCCGTGACAAACACTTCCCCATGCTGGTAAGGGTTCATGGTGCCGGGGTCGACGTTGAGGTAGGGATCAAACTTCTGAATGACCACCGAGTACCCCCGCGCCTTGAGCAGCCTCCCCAGGGAAGCCGCCGTGATGCCCTTGCCCAGTGAGGACGCCACGCCGCCGGTGATGAAAACGTACTTTGTCGCCACTTTCGCCACTCCCCGTAAAAATATCTTTCATCATACCGTGCCGGGATATACGATGCAACGGGTTTTCGGCGAACATCACATTATATTTTAGCGCTGCGCTGGCGGACGAAATCTGCTTCGCATCTTTCCCCCGCATTGGCGCAGGCCCTGCTCGCTCACGCTCGCGGACGGGCCCGCACGCGACAAGGTATAGGCAACCTGCGGCCGTACATGCCGCCCTCCGGTTGCCTTTAACGAATCGGGGCCACGGCCCCGATCCCCCGGGGACCGAGCTGCGGGGCGCTGCCCGCAACCCTTCGTCATGTTTCCAATCATTCCCTGCGCTGGTGCCGGAGCGGCTTTGGGTGCGGAACTGAAAAACGGCGGCGGGAACGGTGACTAAGGGCCGCACGGATTTCAGCCCATTCACAGTGGGCGTACAAAATTTCTGTTTTACCCGGACACAAGTATATCGCAGCGGTGGGGCGCGCATACTCTTTACCAATCCGATAACGATCAGGAGGGGATTGGTGTTGGAAGGAATCACCGAGATGACGAATACGCGGCGCTCCGGATGGTCAGGAGAAGAGACGCGTTTGCTTTGGGAAACGGCAGAGGAAGCCGGGCAGCAGGGTTTGCCGCTGAAGGCCGTCTTTGAGCGCATCGCCAGGGAGACCGGGCGGCGTCCCAACAGCATCCGCAATTACTACTACGCGCAGGTTGCGAAACGGGAGGGGGGCGGCACGCGCACCGCGCGCTTTGTGCCCTTCACGGACCCGGAGGTCTCCCACCTGATGGAACAGGTGCTGCGCGACCGGGCGCAGGGGCGCTCCGTGCGTTCCTGTTTGACGAGGCTTTCAAACGGCGACCACAGCCTGATGCTGCGCTACCAGAACAAATACCGCTCCGTACTCAAGACGCGCCCCGAGTTGGTGAGCCGCATCGTCGAAAAGCTTCGCGCCGAGGGCGTGAACGTGCAAAAGCCGGAGGTCAACCACCGCCCGCGCACCACGCTGTCCGACGCCTGCCGCCAGTTGGTGGAAGGCGCGGAAAAGACCGGATCGCCCGAGGTGGTGCGCGCATGCGAGACCCTTGCCCGCTACCTGACGACCGGCGAAGCCGGCCCGAACCGCTCCGGAATCGGCGTGCGCCTGGACCTGTACCGCATGGCGCTCGACGACAAGCAGCGCGCACTTTCCGCGCTGTCCGGCGCGGCGGAGGAGATCATCGTGCCCATCAAGGAATTCCTGGGCCAGCCCGACAGCGTGCGCCGTGAGCGCCTGCCCGACTTCTGCGGAGAACTGGCCGCCTCCATCGGCTCGCTCGAGGAGCAGCTGGCGCTGGTTTCAATGGCCAATGTAGGGTAGTGCGCCGCGAAAACAAACCTTCAAAAATAAACCGCATACGTCCGTCAAGGGAGAGGGGAAACCCTCTCTATTTAGCTTCTTCGCTCAGAACGTGGACAGGCGCGTCGGTTTGGCGGTATAATGCGCGTAGACCCAAAGACGGGAGGAGCGCACATGAACGCCAGAGAACGCTGCCTAAACGTACTGAACGGGCAAACCCCCGACCGCGTCCCCTTCTTTCCCCTTTTGATGTTCTTCGCGGCGGGCCGCGCGGGGCTGAAGTACCGCGCGTACGCCTCCGACGCCGCCGCGCTTTCGGAAGCGCAGATGCTGATGTTCGAGCATTACCGCGCCGACGCGGTGACCGTTTGCTCCGACGCCTTCCGCGTAAGCGCCGACCTGGGCGGCGAGATCCGCTTCCCGGAGGATCAGACGCCCCACCTTGCGCGCCCGCTGGTCAAGACCATGGGGGACTTCCGCCAGCTTCGGCGGCCCGACCCGATGAAGCCCGGCTCCCGCATGCGGGACCGGGTGGACGCGGTCGCGCGGCTTGCCCGATCTCTGGGCGACGAGGCGCTGATCACAGGCTGGGTGGAGATGCCCTTTGCGGAGATTTGCGACTGGTTCGGCGTTGAGAACGTAATGATGATGCTCTACGATGAACCTGCGTTCGTCCACGAGGCGCTCTCGTTCGCGGCGGAGCTTGAAATCGACTTTGCAGCGGCGCAGATCGACGCCGGAGCCGACCTCGTCGGCTGCGGCGACGCGGCGGCATCGCTGATCTCCCGCGATTTCTTTCAAACGTTCGCGCTGCCCTACGAACGGCGGGTGGC
>JAEZTD010000146.1 GCA_023443705.1 Bacillota bacterium
GAGCTTCTCGCACGCCGCCTCGGCTTCCTCTTTGGAGAGGCCAAGGGTGTCCTTCGGATCGAAATCCGATGTCGCAACCCTTTTTCCGGGTTCGTCCACGATGAACCTGCCAAACATAACGCGCGCTCCTTTTGAATGAAGTTCCCCTTACTGCGGGTTACTGCGAAGGATGAGTGCCTCGGCGCAACGGACGCCGTCCACCGCGGCGGACATGATGCCGCCCGCGTAGCCCGCGCCTTCCCCGCAAGGGTACAAACCCGCGATTTCCGACATGAAGTCCTGCCCCCTTGGGATCGAAAGCGGGGAGGAGGAGCGGGTTTCGACGCCCGTCAGCACCGCATCCGGGTGTGCGAAGCCGGCGAGCCGCCTGTCGAGAAGAGGCAGGGCTTCCCGCATAGCCCTCAAGGCAAAGTCCGGGAGGCTCTCGTCCAGCGAACCGAACAGGACGCTGGGCTGGTAGCTAGGTGCCACAGAGCGGGCAGCCTTGGATCTTATCCCCTTAAAAAAGTCGCCCACAAGCTGCGCCGGTGCGCGGTAGTCGCCGCCGCCAGCTTGAAATGCGGCGCGCTCCCAGCGCCGCTGAAACGCGATGCCGTCCAGCGGGGTTCCGCCGTAATCCTCCGGCCGAACGTCCACGAGCAGCGCGCTGTTGGCGTTCGCGCCATCCCGCGCGAAGCGGCTCATACCGTTGGTCACGACGCCGCCGGGCTCGCTGGCCGCCGCCACCACCTGTCCGCCCGGGCACATGCAGAAGGTGTAGACGCCCCGCCCACCGGGCAGGCGCGCGCTGAGCTTGTAGTCCGCCGCGCCCAGCGCGGGGTGCTCCGCCGAAGCGCCGTACTGCGCCCGGTCGATCAGCCTTTGCGGGTGCTCGATGCGCGCGCCGATGGAGAAGGGCTTGGCACGCATCGGCACGCCAGCCGCGTAGAGAGCGCTAAAGGTGTCCCTAGCGCTGTGTCCGACGGCGAGGACGACGTTTTCCGCCGGAACCTCGCGGATTTGCCCGTTATTTTCCAGTTTCGCCGCTACGACGCGGCCGCACTCAATCACAAGCTCCGTCAGACGCGTTTCAAAAAGCACCTCGCCGCCCAGCCGCAGGATCTCCTCCCGGATGGATTTAACCACCGCGGGCAACCGGTCGGTGCCGACGTGGGGCTTTGAAAGGTACAGGATTTCCTCCGGCGCGCCGTGCTCAAAGAGGGTCCGGAGCACGAAGCCGCAGCGGGGGTCGGAGATGCCAGTGGTCAGCTTGCCATCCGAAAAAGCGCCTGCGCCACCCTCGCCAAACTGCACATTGGAGGAGGGGTCCAGCGCGCCGCCCCGCCAGAAGGCGTTCACATCCCGAGCGCGCTCGTTCACCGGGCGGCCGCGCTCCACGACCACCGGGCGCGCCCCCGCCTGCGCGAGGATCAACGCGGCAAAGAGCCCCGAGGGGCCGAGGCCGATCACGAGGGGTCTGCCGGAGAGGGAAGAGGCTTCGGGCGGGCGGTAGGCGCTCTCCTCGGGGCGGGCGCAGCTTGCGCCCCGGGGAAGCCGCTTCTCGTCAAACCGGAAGCCGGGTGTAAATTCGATGTCCAGCGAGAACACAAAGTGCACGTCGCCTTTGTCCCGGGCGTCTACTGATTTTTTGTGAAGGCGCACATCGGCCAGCGCGCTTTGAGGAATTTTGAGCGCGTTCGCCGCGAAGGTCTTGAGAGACCCGAAATCAAGAGGCGCTTTCAGGTTGGCGATGCGAATCATGGCTGTCCTTTCTGATTGGCGGCGTTCATCGCGGCGAAAAGGCCGGACGCCCATGCCCACTGCAGGTTGTAGCCGCCGCAGGGGCCGTCCACGTCCAGCGCCTCGCCGCAGGCATACAGGCCCTTGACGCGCATGGATTCCAAGTTGTCCGGTGAGAACTCCTCCGAAGCGGCGCCGCCCGCCGTAACCTGGGCGGTGGCGAAGCCGCGCGTGCCGGTGACGCTCAGGCGGAAATCCACGAGGTTTCGTGCGATGGCGGAAAGCTCCGCCTCGGTGAGGGTTTCAGCCTCCCGAGAGAAGGGCAGCGCTCCGGAGGCCTTCAAAAGCGTCTGACCCAGCCGCTTGTTCACGGTTCCGGTCAAAAAATCCTCCAGCGGGCGGCGGGGCATGCGCTTTACGCGCTCCCCGAGAAGCGAAAGCGCGGCTTCATGACCCATATCCAGCGCGGAGACGGAGGCCTCGACGCGCTTTTTTTGCTCTAGCGCGACGGACGCAAACCGGGAGACAGCCATCACCGCCGTACCGGAAAGGCCGTATTCGGCAAACAGGATGTCGCCTCTGTCCGACGCAGCGGGCCGCCCGTCCACGTAAAGGGTAATCGCGCCGTCGATGCGGATGCCCTTCAGCGGGCGAATCGGCTCCGGCGGAGTTTCGAGCTGGGTCAGCGCGGGGAAGAGCTTCGTAACCCGGTGCCGCATCTGCTTGAAGAGCGGAAACCCCGCTTCGGTGCCGCCCGCGGACGGCGACGCCGGCCCGCCGGTGGCGAGGATCACCCGCGCCGCGGCGATCGTCCGCCCGTCATCGGCCGCAAGGGAGAAATGGCCGTTCTTTTTGATTTCCTTCACTTCAAAACCGGTAAAGATCTCGCCAAAGGATTCTTCCACGGCGTAGCGCAGCGCGTCCAGCACCGCCGAAGCTTGGTCGCACAGCGGGAAGACGCGGTTGCCGCGGGTTTCAAGGCACATGAGGCCCAATGATTCGAAAAACGCCACGACCTTTGCGGGCGGAAACGCGCCCATCGCGCCCGCCATCACCCCGGTCGCGCCAAAGTAGTCGCCCGGGGCGGCCAGCGTGTTGGTCAGATTGCAGCGGCCGTTGCCCGTGGTCAGGAGCTTTTTGCCCACGCGGGCGTTTTTTTCAAGCACGGCGACGGACGCGCCCAACTGGCGCGCCATCACCGCAGCGGCGAGCCCGGACGCGCCGCCGCCCACAATCGCAACATCGTAGACCGTCATAGAACGATGCCCAGGTCGCGCCGGAGCGCCTCGTCACACATCAGGTGAAGCTGGTGCAGCGCGCGGGAGCAGGCGGTGTAGAGCCTGCGCCGCTCGCCGTCGGTCAATTCCACATCCGGCCAGACGACCGCCACCGCGTCGAATTCCAGCCCTTTGATGAGGTGATAGCCGGAAACCACCACGCCGCCCGCCTCGGGCAGCATGTCGTCGTCCCCGCCGGTCAGGAGGATCGAGCCCTTGATGGCCTTGGCCAGCTTCGCCGCCTCCGACTGGGAACGGGTGATGACCGCGACCTGCTTCATGCCCTGGGCGCGCCACGCCCCGACCACCGTCGAAAGCCGCTCACGGTCGAAGGGTTCGATGACCGGGAATTCGCCTTCGCGCCCGAACTCGCGGGCGTGGGGCTCGTCGGGCAACAGGGCGTTGCAAAGACGCGTGATGGGCTGAGTCGAGCGGTACGAGCGCGTGAGCTCGATCAGCGGCGCGTCCGGGGCCATAAAGTCCGCACCCCAGGCGCGGGGGTTGCAGGGCGGCATGCCGGGGCAGGTGCGCTGGCTTACGTCGCCCAAAAGCGTCACCTGTGCCGCCGGATAATAGCCGGACAGGAACCTCAGCGCGATGTCCGGGTAGTCCTGCGCTTCGTCCACGAGAATGTGGCGCATGGATTTATCGGGGGTAGCGAAACCCAGGCGCACCATCAGCCAGGCGATCGCCGGCGCATCCTCCCACCAGACGACACCCGCCTGCGCGTTTTCGCGCGCGGCTTCGCGCAGTTCCCGGTGAGCGCCGGAGAGCGCGTCGGTCAGCATTTTCAAAGGATCGATGGACAAAACCTGACGAATCTGCTGGCGGACCGGAGACAAGTGCTGGGATACCGCCATGCGCTTTGCAAGCTCCAGTTCGCGTCCGCGATAGCTCTTGAGAAGCCTGTCTTCGTACTGGTCGGCCAGCGCCTTTTCCCAATTGCTCATGCGGCTCTCCAGCACCGTCTGGATGCGGATGAGCCGGAGCGCCGGGCTGAGCATTTTGAACTCCACGCGGTAGAGCTGTTCGAGGTCCTCCTTTGAAATCAGGAGGTGCCGTTCAAGGCCGATGTCCGAAAAGCGCGGACCTTCCTCATCGAAGCGCTGCGCATACGCGGAGAGAACCTCGCAGAATTTAACGTCGGATTTATAGCGAACGCTCTGGCGGCGAAGCGGGCTGGCCTCGTCGATCAGGCGGTCGATCTGGCGGACGGAAGGCTCCACGTCGCGGCCGATGACGGCTTTAAAAAGGCCGTGCAGCGTGACCGCTTGGGCGTTTTCCTCGCCGAGGTCCGGCAGCACGGTGGAGATGTATTCGCTGAAGGCACTGCCGGGAGACAATACCGCGATGTGTCCGGCGTCCAGTTGATCCCGATGTCGGTACATCAGATAGGCTGCCCGGTGCATCGCCACGCTGGTCTTGCCCGAGCCCGCGCCGCCGATCACAGAAAGCACCCGCGCCCGCTCGTGCCGGATGGCCATGTTCTGCTCGTGCTGGATTGTGGCGACGATCGAGCGCATATGGTGCGAAGTCGCCCTGGAGAGGATGTCAAGAAGCATCTCGTCGTCTATGGAGACGTCGGTATCCACGTAGTATTTCAGGCGCCCGTCCTCCATGCGGTACTGGCGCTTGAGCGTCATGCGGCCGTGGATCACACCGTCAGGCGCGGCGTAGGATACCTCGCCGGGCTGCGCGTCGTAGTAGAGGCTTGAGATCGGCGCGCGCCAGTCGTGCACCATCAGTTCGCCCTGCTCGTTTTTGAGGCTGTAGAGGCCAATCACGATTTTCTCTGTTTTTTGATCCCCGCGCTCAGAGAAATCGATCCTCGCGAAAAAGGGGTTCAGCAGCATCCGCTCATAGCGGCGCGCAACCTCTTCCGAAAAGTTCTTGCGCACGAGGTAGCGGTCGATCTCCGTGGAAAGCTGCTCCAGATCCTGCGGGGAGAGCGCCGTCGGCTTCATGCGCAGCTCTTCCCAGGCGTCGGACATCATGTCACGGATGGTCTGGTCGTGAAAGGTGGAAAAGCCCTTCGTCTTTTGAATGACGGCGTAGAGAAGTTGCTGAACGCGCGCGGTATAGGCGCGCTCGCGTTCAAGCTCGGCGGCATGGTCCAAGCGTTTCACCTCCCGGGCGAGCCTTTTCAGTACATTATACCATAGCCCGGCCGACGAATTCAAATCCGCGCATAAATTTATGGGCCTAGGCGGGGATAATGTTTGTGCTTTTTCTGGGCATACGCTATAATGGGGAAAAAGCCTTGATGAGGGTGAGACGGATGTGGGATGGGTTTGTCCGCGTGGCGGTGGGGACGCCCGCGATCAAAGTGGGGGACACCGAAGGCAACATGAACGCGGTGGTCGCGCTGATGCGTCTGGCCGCAGAGGCCGGCGCAAAGGTCTTGACGCTGCCGGAACTGTGCCTGACCGGCTATACGGCGGGCGATCTTTTTCTTCAAAAAACCCTGCGCGAGGGTGCGCTGGAGGCGCTCCACGGTGTTGTGGACGCGGGCAGGGAAATGGACCTTCTGACAGTGATCGGGCTTCCTATGGAGGTGGACGGTCGCCTGTACAACGTGGCCGCCGTGGTCAAGGACGGCCGTGTGCTGGGCGTCGTACCGAAGCGGAACCCGCCCAACTACGGCGAATTCTACGAGCTGCGCCACTTCGCGCCCGGACCCCGGCAGGCGCGGCCGCTGCGCCTTCTGGGCCGGGACGTGCCCTTCGGCGGGGACATCCTCTTTTGCTGCGAGGATATGCCGGATTTTCGGGTGGGCATCGAGGTCTGTGAGGACCTGTGGGTGCCCGACGCGCCATCTACGGGACACGCGCTGGCCGGGGCGACGGTACTATGCAAT
This sequence comes from Bacillota bacterium, assembly GCA_023443705.1. Classification (GTDB taxonomy): domain Bacteria; phylum Bacillota; class Clostridia; order Christensenellales; family Aristaeellaceae; genus JAEZHK01. Next base: position 5,854 of record JAEZTD010000146.1, read on the forward strand.
CCATCCGCCAGCGACGAGACCATCGGCAAGGCTGGCTACCGTGAGCTTCTCTTGAAAAGCCAGTCGGCACGGCTGATCGCGGCCTATCTGTACGCCGACGCCGGGCAAGGGGAATCCTCCACCGACATGGTGTACTCCGGACACAACCTGATCGCTGAAAACGGCGTGATCCTGGCACAGTCGGAATTGTACAGACCGGGGTTGACGTTTGCCGAAATTGACCTTGACTACCTCGCTTCCGAGCGCCTCCGCATGAATACCTTCGGCACGAGGGAAAATACCCACGTGAAGGTGCCCTTCGTGACCGCAGTCCGGGAGACCAGCCTTACGCGGCGTGTCGACCCCGCGCCCTTTGTGCCGTCCGACCAAGCGGAGCGCGATGCGCGCTGCGAGCAGATTCTCGCGATTCAGGTGAATGGCCTCGCGCAGCGTCTAACGCACATCGGCGCGAAAAGTGCGGTGGTCGGCGTGTCGGGCGGGCTTGATTCGACGCTGGCGCTGATCGTAGCGGCCCGCGCGTTCAAGCGGCTGGATCTGCCGATCTCCGGCCTTGCCGCCGTCACGATGCCCTGCTTCGGCACCACGGAGCGAACCTACCAGAATGCGCTGAAGCTGGCCGAGGGACTTGGCGCAAGGCTCATCGAAGTGGACATCACGGCCTCCGTGCGTCAGCACCTGAAGGACATCTGCCATGACGAAGCCCAGCACGACGTAACGTATGAAAACGCTCAGGCGCGTGAGCGCACACAAGTACTCATGGACCTTTCCAACAAACTGGGCGGCATCGTGATCGGCACTGGCGACCTGAGTGAACTGGCGCTGGGTTGGGCAACCTACAACGGCGACCACATGTCGATGTACGGTGTCAATGCGTCGGTACCCAAGACGCTGGTAAAGCACCTGGTTGCCTACGCGGCCGACCAAGCCCAGAGTGCGGCGCTGCGGGAAGCGCTTCTGGACGTACTGGATACGCCGGTAAGCCCAGAGCTCCTGCCGCCGGTGGACGGGGTGATCTCCCAGAAGACCGAGGACATCGTCGGACCCTATGAACTGCACGACTTCTTTCTGTACCACCTGGTGCGCAGAATGGCGAAGCCCCAGAAGATCCTCCGGCTCGCCCGCATCGCGTTCCAGGACGCCTATGACGAGGCGACGATCGAGAAGTGGCTGCGCGTGTTTCTGAGGCGGTTTTTCCAAAATCAGTTCAAGCGCTCGTGCATTCCGGACGGGCCGAAGGTCGGTTCTGTGACGCTGTCGCCGAGGGGTGACTGGCGGATGCCAAGCGACGCGGAAAGCGGCCTATGGGTGCGGAGTTTGCAATAAATTAACGGACTTGCTACCGATTCATGCATGTAAGACGGAGGTTTCCGGTATATCATAACTGCGTACTTCGATTTGGCAACGCGAATGCGAAGGAGGACATACCCCATGAAAAAGGCTCTGGTACTGATGATGGTTCTCGCCCTGGTCGCCGTGCTGGCTGGCTGCACGCAGTCCGCCCCCGCCCCGACCGCCGCCCCGACCGAGGCTCCTGCCGTGACCGAGGCGCCCGCCGCCGAAGCCACCGAAGCCCCCGCCGCCGAGGCGCCCGCTGTGACTGAAGCGCCGGCCGCCGAGGCACCCGCCGCCGAGGCCACCGTGGCCCCCGCTGCCGGCTGATAGCCTGACGAGGACAGTCGTTACCCCCGTGTTTCATCTGAAGCGCGGGGGTAATTGTTTTTGCGCCGCGCCCGGCGGCGATCTTTAGCATAATTATCGTTGAAATGGGTTCTCGCCATGACTATAAT
>JAEZTD010000187.1 GCA_023443705.1 Bacillota bacterium
CCAGTATTCTGACCGGCTTTATTACCGAGCTGACTGTGCTACGGCTGGTACAGCCCGATTGCGCCGCGATCGGGCATCCTGAGCAGACGGGTACGGCGGAGGTTAAAAATCCACTGCCAAAAATGTCCGGTTTCAAAAGCTGGTTCAATACCGTGACAGACGATTTTGGATTCAACATGATCGTTGGACTGCTGTTGGGCGGCACGCAGGTCATGAATCACAACGTGATTATCGCGCCCACCACACTTTCTGGAATTGTGATCTCATCGATGATCATGGGCCTGATCGTGACATTCCGAATGGCCTATCCCATCGCCAAGAGTATGCGGGCTCTGCGTCTTGAAGGCCAACTGCCCGTGTTGAAGCAGGCGAACCCCGCAATAAGCCGTCTCCCGGCATCCCCTGGAAAGTTGGCGGCGCTACTTGCGCTACCGATCATGTTGCTGTCGCTATTGGTTTTCTGGTCGGTTTTGACCTTCTTCGGTTTTAGTGTGCTGAACTTTTTCCAGTTTTTTGTGATCCGCACGATCTACGTGGGTCTACTTTCAAAAGCGATGGTGAAACTGGCGGTCGCCCGCTATGTGCAGCCAGAATGCGCGGTCAACGTTTCCGCCGGATAACACTCTGGAAAGGTGATCAGAGATGAGCGACTGGGAACATTTTGAAGAGAAATACGGAAAGCCGATTGGACGCGGCGCGCAGTGCCGTGTTTTCAGGTGCGAGGATATTGCTTATAAGGTACTCAGCGAGGGACACAACCTGACGGAGGTTCTGCGGGAATCCTATGCGTTGGCCCTGGTGGAAAGCCTTGGCGTACCCACCTCCAACCTCGAAGGTGTCTATAAGGAAGCGGGCCATATCGTGATCGCCATGCGGTATGTCACTGGTGGCGAGCTGATGGAAACGATCATCCAATGCATTGAACGAGGCGACATGTCGGCGGCGCTTGCCCATATCGACCATATGGCAAGTATACAGATTCAGATGCATCATAAGCCAGTGCGGGGACTGGAAAGCACCCGTTCGATCTACCGCAGTCATCTTGAAGATGGCTCCAAAATGCCGGCGCATGTCAGCGTCCGAATGCTGGGTTTGCTGAGCAGCCTGCCAGACGGCGACAGGCTTTGTCACAACGACTTTCATCCACGCAATATACTGTATGATGGCAGGAAATATACCGTGATCGACTGGGATGCCGCGGCAATCGGCGATCCGGCGGGCGACGTGGCCCACAGTTATACTGCCACACTGATCAGCAGTAAGCCGCTGGCTGACGCTTATCTCGAGTCGTATCTGTCTAAGAGCGGTATGAGTCGTAAACGGGTGGAGCGGTGGATCCCGTTCCACGCGATGGTACTCTATCAGGTTCTGAAGGACGGGCCGAAAGAACTGATCGACCCCTTACGCCCCTTCCTAGCAGACCTGCTATCACCACAGTAAGTGTTTCATCCATATACCTAAAGCGTATCTCCGCCCCGATCTGCGATTTATTCGAGCTACAAGCGGGATGTGCAGCCGATGAGCACCGGCTCCACTGAAATAACTGATGTCGCGTCTTAGCGCTGTTGGAAAACAATGGCGCCGATTTCTTTGGCGTGGATAGCTGGATCTGGCGTTTTCTCAATGGCGGGCTACGAGAGTAAGATCGTGGCAATCGAATGAGCAGCAGAAAAAACGAAACTCACGCTCGTCTCGGTATATGCAAAATAACACATAAGCAGCGATGGTTGGCGGTTTGGAAATTTACTGAACAAGCAATTTCCCGAAAGACGTATTCCGTTCCGTGAATTTAATTGTAAGACCATTGATGCACGAATCTCTTCGAATTACGCTACATCGATAAAAGCGAAAAGCACCCGTTGACATCCTCTGACATCCCCTGAGATCACCCTTATATGCACTCATGCAAAGTATCTCTGCTTTTTCCGGTCGTTTGATGTTTAACATCTGACGCCAAATCAGAGATGTTAATCGTGACATTCTTGCCATCAAAATGACCTTAAAAAAGCAAAAAACCGATGTCAAACATCGGTGAAAAGCCCGTTTTTGCTAGGTTTTTTGGCTCCCGTTAGACTTTCAAGACCAGCGCCTTCAACCACTCGGCCATCTCTCCAAGAGATAAAACCAGCATTAGCTATTATAGCGCGGTTTTCGGGCAAAGTCAATGCCCAAAATGGGGGTTTGGGCGGTCTGATGGGGTGTTTTCGGGCGGTTTTGGTGGGCTCGGACTGATTTGTGCCGAGAATGGTGGGTTCAAATCGCTGATTCCAATTTAGGTGTAAAGGTGCAAAGGAGCAGTGATATACGAATAAATAATGATGTCATCAGATGTCAGGGTGATGTCAGGGGATACTTAGCGCGAAATTTCGTTCATTCCTAGGTAGTGTCCTGAAGCAGTTTATGTGCTAGAATTATGCGGTAAGGATCCAGATTCATATCACTGAAATGACGGTAGGTAAAAACCATCGATGTTAGAGGATGTCGTGTTTGACCGATTGAATGTATTCGCTCGGGGTAATACCCGCGCTCTTTCGGAAACACTTGCTAAAGTAGTTCGCATCCTCAAACCCTACGTCTCGAGCGACACAGGAGACGTTGACCGCACCCTGCTCGAATAAGAGGCGAGCCTTTGCCATACGTTCTCTGGAAATATACTCATTGATGGTATAGCCAGTATCCTTCTTAAAAGATACGCAGATGTAGCCATAGTTCAGAAATAACTTCTCCGCGATCTGGTTGATCGAGAGGGTTCTGTCTGAAAGGTGCGCAAGGATGTATTCGACAACGCGCTGAGAGACATCGCCCAGATTGCTTTTTTGTGTCTCCAGCTGGATCATGCCATCCCGGTATAGTTCTCGAGTCCAGTCGCAGAAAGCCCAAACTGACTGGAACTGCTCCATTCGGTCGAGGAGTGCCACGTCTCCGTTAAGGATCATGCCTACATCGACGTTCTGCTGGTTCAGGATTCCCACCATCAGCGACATCAGTTCGAGCGCGCTGAGCACCAGTACGTCGAAGCCCACATGGCGCTCGTACAGCGTTTGATAAACCCCCCTGATAATCTCCTCAGCCTCCTCCACTCTTGCGGAGAGCACAGCGCTCTTCAGCCGGTTCTTCGCATCTTGGGTCACGGTGGCCGCTGAATCCACCGAGCCAGTACCTGATAGCTCAGAATAAATGAAGTGGTTCTTGAGCGCAATGCGGGCTTCGTTATAGGACAAGCAGATCTGCCCGAAATCCTTGTAAACGCGGCCGATACCCACCTCCGGACGACCTAACTGCGCTTCCATCCGGCGGGACATCTCAGCCGCAAGCATATTCATTTCATCGCTGGTACGGGGATCGGCCACAACAGCCAGCCGATTGTTGGCTTCCACAAAAACTCGGAAGCGTATAGGCAGACTGACGGTGAGCAATTGATCCCGAATACGGTCAGCGTCCTCCGCGCGTAGATGGTTCCGGCCTGCAAATAGGGCCACGCAATGATGATTATACTGAGAAAACATCTGCTTGAGTGGTTCAATCTCAACATTGGACAGCTGCGCGTTGACTAGGTCGTTGAAGCTTTTATCCATCCGAAGCTTCTCCGCCTGGTGTATCAGTTCGTCTGCCTTGCTACGGTTTTGACGCTCCCTATCTAACTTCTCTTTTTCCCTCAGCAGCACTTGCATTAGTTCCTGAAAGTCAACCGGCTTTAAAACATAATTGCTTACGCCCAATGATATCGCGTGCTGCGCGTACTTGAATTCGTCATAGCCGGTCAGGATCACGTAGCGGCATGCGGAGCCCGTTTCCTGCGCCCGCCGGATCAGCTCCAGTCCGCTGATTATGGGCATGTTGATATCCACGATGGCCACGTCCGGCTTTTCCGAAAGGATCAGCTCAAGCCCGCTCTCCCCGTCGTTTGCGTCGCCGACGACGGTCATGTCGTTTTCCGCCCAGGGCATGTTGGCCTTGAGCGCGCTGCGGAAGTAGAATTCGTCGTCAACAATGGCGATGTGAAGCATTTGGTTAGCTCCTTTCGGAAGGTTCCGGCTGGCGCAGCGGGATGGCGGGGAAGGCAAGTCGGACGGAGGTGTACTCCCCGAGCCTTGAATCCACAGCCACCTTCGCCCGCCCGCCGCAAAAGAGGTTCAGCCGCTGGATCACGCTGATCAGCCCAAAGTGGGCGGATGCCTGCGCCTCCTCCGGGTGCTCGAGCGCCGAGCGCAGTTCCTGAAGCCTGGTTTCGTCCATGCCCTGCCCGCTGTCGTACACCTCGAAGACCGCCTCGTCACCGGAGAGCACGCCCGATACGCTCAGGATGCCCCGGGGGCGTTTGGCCTTGAGGCCGTGGTAGATCGCGTTTTCCACCAGCGGCTGCAGCGTCAGCTTGGGGATGGCAAAGGTCAGAAGGTTCGGGTCCACCGCGATCTTGTAGTCCATGAACTCGATGTAGCGCAGCTTTTGAAGCATGAGGTAACTGTCGGTCAGCTGGACCTCCTGCTCTATGCCGATGATGTCCGAGCCGCTCGACAGCGAAATCCTGTAGAATTTCGCCAGCGACAGGATCGCGCCCAGCGCCTCCTTGCTCATGCCACATTGCACAAGGCTTGAGATCATCTCAAGGACGTTGTAGAGAAAGTGCGGCTTCACCTGCTCCTGCAATAGCTGCAACTGCAGCTTACGCTTTCGCTTCTGCTCGTCGATCTTCTGCTGCATGAGCTCATGGATGGTGTCCAGGAACGTATTGAACGCGCTGCCCAGCTGGCCGATCTCGTCCCCCGAACGGACTTTATATCGAACCGAAAGGTCACCCCCGGTGGCCAGCGCCACCACGCCCTTGAGCTGCACGACCGGCCTTGCGAAGAACCGCGCGATGGCGAGCGCCGCGATCAGCGCGAACGCAAGCCCCCCCAGGCCCATCAGTACGATCTTGGAGTAGTATATGGCCAGCTTGCCGCTGATGGAGTCAAACGACGAGATCATGATGAACTGTAGCTTCATGTGGGGGAACATCTGCGTGGTGACGACCTTCTTCTGGCCCTCCACCGGCACGATGGCGCTGACATCCTCCATCAGGAGCGTGTAGGAGATCTTTGTGAGGTCAAAGAGCGGCATATAGAAGGGCACTTCTTTGCGGCTGGCGACGACGCACTGCATCGCATCGACCACGTACAGGTCCCCATCGGTCTTCTGGATCAGGCTGCGGATGTACCCTGTTTCCATGAACTGCACCACGTAGCCCAGGTGGACGTTTTTCTCGTCCCGGATGGGCGAGATCAGCGCCTGCACGCGGTGCTGCGCGCCGGAGCCCACCTCCTCGATGGTGATGGGGTCGGTCCACATTACATTGTCGGGCGTGAGCTTGCGAAGGAGCGACGGGTTGAAGCACCAGGAGAGGCGGCCGCGCGTCAAATTGGTTTCGCCGATGAAGCGGCCCTCCGGATCCATCAGCGAGATCGCCGCGATGCCCCGAAGCCGCCCGGAGAGATTTCTTGTAATGGCGCTCACGTCCGCGGGGCGCTCTGAAAACGCGCTGCGCACCTCGGGCATCGAGCCGATCAAAAGGGCCGCGTCCTCCACGGAGGCGCTGTATTGCGTCAGGATGGTGATGAGTTCGTCAATGGTGCGCAGGTCGCTCTGCCGCTTCTGCTCCATCAGGGAATCCGTGGTGATGCGGTTACTGAAAAACGTGAAGGCGAGGCTTGGGGCCATGAGGAAGAGGAAGATCACCACAAACACCTTCAGCCACAACGACTGCCTGCGCCTTGCCATCCGCATCTTCCCCTTCGTAATAACCTACCGGTCCCCTGATCCAAATTGTGCCGGAGTGCTGTACGTTGACCCTTCCGATATTATACTATACAAAGGCGTACGCACCGCAAGGGTTTCAAGCCGTATTTCTTTGAAAAACAAACAAAATTACCAATCACCAAATAATTTTCCGTTGCGGTTTGGCCAGTGAACCTGCTATTTTGGTTTTGTAGTTTTCCGAAGTAAAGGAGTGGCTATCATGAAGAAGTTCCTGGGTATCCTGCTCGCGCTGACCCTGATCCTGGGCATGACCGCGCTGCCCGCCGCGGCCGAGGGCACCACGCTGACGCTCGCGATGATCGGCGACGGCCAGCAGAAATCGACGTTGGACGGCCTCCTTGCGAAGTTCACCGAGCAGACCGGCATCAAGGTGGAGACGCTCTACATCAACAGCGGCTGGGGCGAGTACTGCACGAAGCTGCAGACCATGATCGCCGGTGGCGACCAGCTGGACGTGGCCATCATGGCCAGCGAAGGCATCGAGATGTTCGTGCGCATGGACATCCCTACGCCCATTGACGACTTCATCGCCGCCAACCCGGACGTGGCCAAGACCATTCAGGACGACGTGTCCGACGACCTCGAGAAGGCCTTCATCTTCGACGGCAAGACCTACTCCTTCCCCTTCTCCTTCAACAACGTCTTCATGCATTTCAACATGGACCGCATGAAGGAAGCGGGCATGGAACTTCCCCAGGGCACCTGGAACAAGGAAGAATTCCTCGCGCTGTGCGAGAAGCTGACCAGCGAGAAGGACGGCGTGAAGAAGTACGCCATCGCGGTACCCTACAACGAGTACTTCTGCATGCAGGCCTGGCTGTACAACAACGGCGCTTCCTACGTCAATGATGACTACACGGCGGCGACCATCAACGCCCCCGAGTCCGTGGAAATCTTCCAGCTGTGGCAGGACCTGATCTACAAGTACGGCTACGCGCCGATCCCCGAGGTCAACGTCAACGCCATTCAGCAGCTGATCGATGGCCAGGTCGCGCTGGGCTCCTGGGGCCGCTGGCCGACCACCAGCTACATCAACTCCAACTTCAATAATGTCTCCATCCAGTACCTGCCCAACTTCAAGAAGAACGAACTGATCTACGGCGTGGACGGCTTCTTCGTCATGAAGACCTCCAAGCAGCAGGACGCGGCCAAGAAGCTGGTCGGCTGGCTGTCCTCCACGGAGTTTGAAGACGGCTACCTTGGAGACGGCAATGTGCCGGTTCTCCAGTCCCTGGCCGAGAAGAAGTGCAGCGCGTTGGGCATCCCCGCCAACTACGAGCTTTTCTACAACGGCGCCGTGCCGATGAAGCAGGTCTCCGCGCCGGTTTCCTTCGCCGAAGTCTCCTCCATCGTTCTGCGCGCGATGAGCGAAATCTGCGTCAACCAGGCCGACGTGCAGTCCACGCTGGACGCCGCCGCCGAAGAGATCAACCTGGCGCTGCAGGGATAAACCAGACCACACAACATTGTTTCCTCCACCAGTCAAATGGCTGGTGGAGGAAACACAGAACCGGCGCACAAGGTCTCCGGTTCCGGTGAGAATTCGCAGGTAACGGCGGGGGCGCTCGCCCCCGTCCGTTTGCAAAAGGCGGGAGTGATCTTCATGGTGGCAACAAGACGCCCGGCGGGCTACATGCGCAACAAAAGGATGCTGGACAACCTGGCCGGATACGCGTTCCTCGCGCCGGCGATGGTGGGATACATCCTGTTCATCTTCGGGCCGATTCTTTTGTCGGTCATTCTTTCACTCTTCAACTACAACCTGATTCAAACGCCGAAATTTCTGGGGCTGGGCAACTTCCAGCGCCTTCTGAAGGATTCATTGGTATCGAATTCCTTTGCCAATACCTTTAAATTCCTCGCGATCCTGGTGCCCATCCACTGCGTGCTGGGCCTCATCCTGGCCTTCATGGTCAGCCGCGCGCGCCGCCTGCAGTCGGCCTACCGAACCTCCATCTACTTCCCCTCCATCGTGACCACCGCGTCGGTCACCATCGCATGGGCGTACCTCTTCTCCACGGACACCGGCGTGATCAACTACTTTTTAAGGCTCCTGGGCGGCGGCAACGTCAAGTGGCTGACCGCCCCCACGATGGCCTATGTGACGATCGCGCTGTTGAGCTTCTGGAAGTTCATCGGGGCCACGTTC
>JAEZTD010000258.1 GCA_023443705.1 Bacillota bacterium
TTCAGGTACATGCTGTCGGGGCGGAAGCGGTTCTGGTAGCCGATGGTCAGCTTCTTTCCGGTGCGCTTGGCCGCCTCGACCATCTTCACGGCTTCCTCGGTGTTGATGGCCATCGGTTTTTCGCACATGACGTGCTTGCCCGCTTCGAGCGCATCCACGGTGATGGGCGAATGGGATTTGTTGGGCGTCAGCACGTTCACGACGTCCAGATCGAGCTTGAGCAGCTCGCGGTAGTCGGTGAACACCTGCGCACCTTCGGCGCCATATTCCCTCGCGGCCTTTAGTGCGCGCTCCTCGACGATGTCGCAGAAGGCTACCATTTCAACATCCTTCAGCTTTGAGAGGGCGGGCATGTGCTTGCCATTCGCGATGCCGCCGCAGCCGATAATCCCGATGCGCAGCTTGTCCATTGAACGAACCTCCCGATGTTAATTCACAGCGAATATATTATACCCTGTAAACGTTTCCGCTTCAAGTTAAATGTGCCCCGGAATCGTTCGCCCGCAGGCCCAAAAAACATATTCCCGGCGCGAATGCGCCGGGAACGTACAATCCCTTTACGGTCTGAGGCTTGCCTACGAGTACTTCGCGATCAGCTCCTGCAGCTGCTTGCCGTACTTGACGATGTTGGAGTAGCTGGCGTTGTCGACGGCCTTCTGGGTGTTCGACATCGACTTCTTCAGCTTGGTGGCCTGGGCGTTGGTCAGTTCGCCGGAGTCGATCAGCGCCTGTCCCTTCTCAATCAGCCCCGTCGCCTTGTTGATGGCGCTCTGCAGCTTGCTCTCGTCGGTCTTTCCGGCGCTCGCGCTGGACTTCTTGCACTTGTTGCAGGTACTGAAGGCCGCGTTGCCCTTGTCGGCGGAAGCGCCCCTAAAGTACTTGCGCACAGCCTTGATCTCGCTGTACCGGAGCGGGTGCCCTTCCGGCAGGTAGATGGTGCCGTAGGTGCCCACGCTTGTGCAGTTCGGGCCGGGCAGCATCTTGGACTTTTTACACAGCCGGATCGTGCGGTGCATGTTGCAGCTGGCGGTGGGCTCCGTGCCCTTGACGTAGAAGTCGGTGGTGATGCCGTACTCGTTGACGTCGTTTTTGCAGGCGGCGGTGGGCTTCATGCCGGAGACCGCGCAGGCATGCGCCTTGACAATGCCCAGCTGTTCGGCGGTCTTGGTGTTGATCTTGTGGTCCTTGGTGATGCCCTCCGCGGTATGCACGGTCTTCATGATGGCCGCCCACAGCGGGGCCGCGTAGGTGCCGCCCTGCGCGTTGGAGGACAGCGGCTTGTAGTTGTCGTGGCCGATCCACACCGCGCCGGAGTAGTACCCGGTCATGCCGGCGAAGAACACGCCGCGGTAGTCGGAGTTCGTGCCTGTCTTGCCCGCCACGGTGAACTTGCCGAAGTTGGCCTTCTGGCCGGTACCGCCCTCGCCCACGCATCCCTTGAGCACGCTGACGAGCATCCACGCCGTGGTCTCCTTGAAGGCCTGGCGCTTGATCTGCAGATTCCGGGCGTTCAGGTACACCTTGCCGTTTGAATCCACCACGCGGCTGAAGGCGTAGGGCTCCTGATACTCGCCCTTGTTGGCGACGGCGCCAAAGGCCGCGGCCATCTCAATGGCGGAGACGCCCGAAGCGCCCAGCGCGAGCCCCGCGCCGGTTGCGGAGATGTGGCTGCGGGAAATGCCCAGCTTGAGCAGGTAGTTGACCGAGTTTTCGATGCCCACGTAGGTGTAGAGCGCCTGCGCCGCGGCGGTGTTGTGGGACTTATTGATGGCCTTTCGCAGCGTCTCGACGCCGGTGAAGCTCTCGCCGGAGAAGTTCGACGGGTAGCCCTTCTCCGTGTCCCAGCCGTCGATCTTGAGCGGCGCGTTGATCACCGGGCTGCCGGGCGAATAGCCCAGGTCGAAGGCCGGGCCGTACACCGAAAGCGGCTTCAGCGACGAGCCCACGGGCATCTTGCTCTGGTAGGCACGGTTGAGCTGTTTGCGCTGGGTGGGCGTGGAGCGGCCGCCGATGATCGCGACCAACTCGCCGGTGTGCCAGTCCATCACCGCCGCCGCAACCTGCGGCTGGACGAGCTGTATGTACTCGCCGTTGCCCAGCGAGGACTTGTAGGTGCGGTCGGAGGCGTAGCGGGTGTCCGGGTACTTGTCCCAGTTCGTCACGACGCCCTGCACGGATTCCTGAATCTTCGGGTCCAGCGAGGTGTAGATGCTGTAGCCGCCGGTGCGCAGCTTGTTCTCCATGGCGCTGCGGTTGGCGGTGGTGTCCTCCAGCTTCTCCACGCGCAGCATCTTGGTCACCACGTCGTAGATGGCGTATTCAACGTAGTAGGCGTTGTCGTACATCTTCGTGGCGTAGGCGCTCGTCTCTTTGACGGAGAGCCGCTGGCCCATCGCCTGGTCGTACTCTTCCTTTGTCACGAGGCCCTGCTCGTACATCAGCCCCAGCACGTAATCGGTGCCCTTTTCAATTTCATCGGGCGTCTTGGTCACGTAGTAGTTGCGTCGGGGGTTGTAGCGATAGGGGTTGCGGATGCAGCGCGCCAGCGACGCGCATTCGCGCAAGGAAAGCTGGGACACGTCCTTGCCGAAGTAGTCGTTGGCGGCGACCTTGACGCCGTAGACGTTCCCGCCCAGGTAGATGATGTTCAGGTATTCCAGCAGGATGTCGTCTTTTGAAATCTGCTTTTCCAGCTGCAGCGCCAGGTACGCCTCCTGCAGCTTGCGCTTGTAGTTCTGGTCGGAGGTGAGCATGGTCAGCTTCACCAGCTGTTGGGTGATGGTGGAACCGCCCTGCATGTTGTCGTTCAAAAGGTTCGTCACCAGCGCGCCCATGATCCGCTTGATGTCCACGCCGTTATGGGTGCGGAAGCGCTGGTCCTCAACCGCGATGACCGCGTTTTTGAGGTTCTTCGGGATTTCGTTCCAACTGGCGTCGATCCGGTTTTCGGTGCCCTTGAAGTCTGTGAGCAGGTTCCCATACTTGTCGTAGATGAACGACGTCTTCGCCTGCTCGCCGAAGGAGGTGAGGTCCAGCTCCGGCGCGGTTTCAATCCACGCCTTGGCCACACCCACCAGAAGGCCGGTCCCCGTGATGCCCAGTATCAGAACCACGATGAACAGCATCTTCACGGTCGTCATGATGACCGCGAACAAAAAGTTGCCGTCCCGCGTGCGCGGCTTGAATGCGCTCATTGCGTTGGTATCCTCCCGAAAAACGTTGGCCCGCGCCAAAAAGGCGCATGCCATTATACCATACAGGTTTGCCAAAAGCACGTACTTTCGCGGCCCCCGTTCAGTTTGCCGCGCCGCGCGCATAGGCTGAAGCAGGGCGCAAGGGCGCTTCATGTCCAATTGGACGGAGTGGATCGTGAGATGGTTGCAAAAAAAGGCAGGCGCTTTCTCATCGCGTTCGTCGTCATTGCCGTGATGGCGGCGGGGCTCGTCAGTTTTGCCCTCGCCAACCTGAATCCGGTGGTCATCTCGATGGCGGAGGCCCGTTCCCGACAGCTGGCGGTGGAGGCGATCAACCAGGCGGTGGCGGAAGTGATGAAGTCCGCCGTCAGCTATTCCGACCTGATCCAGGTGTCCACGGACTCGAATGGCCGCGTGACGATGATCCGCGCCAACACTCTCTTCATGAACGAACTGGCCTCCCGAATTGCGCTGACGGTGCAGCGCAACCTCGCGGCGCTGGAGGACGAGGGCGTGTCGCTGCCGCTGGGTTCGGCCTTCGGCGTTAAGCTTTTAAGCGGCTCCGGCCCGCGCATTCTGGTGGGGGTGGTGCCGGTGGGCTCGGTCACCACCAGGTTTTTGACGGCCTTCGAATCAGCCGGCATCAACCAGACCCGGCACGAAATCTCGCTGGAGGCGTCCACGCAGATGCGCATCGTCATCCCCACCGGTGCGTCCACTGTGTCGGTGAGTTCCGTGGTGCCGGTGGCCGAAGCAATCATCGTGGGCGAGGTGCCCGCCTCCTACGTCAACGTGCCGGACGTGGACAGCATGCTCAACCTCATCCCCGGAAGCTGACAGCGGCCCGGCGGATCCTCCAGCCGGGGGCAGTTCGGGTTCAGCCGTCCCTTTTACGGAAAAATCCCCAGCCGAAAGGGCTGGGGATTCAGACCATCAACAAAGTCTCCGTAGGGGTTTCAATCGTTCCCGGCGGCGTGTACGCCGGG
>JAEZTD010000277.1 GCA_023443705.1 Bacillota bacterium
TCGCCGAGAACTGTGTCGCCTTCCGCTCAAAATAGCGCTGCATTTCACGCCGAAGGCGTATCCCGAAGGGTTTCCTCGCTCCGGCTCCTTGTTCTCAATCGAAAATCTCTCGGCCCTTTGGAAGAATTAGTATTCCTACTTGGTATAAAATTACCCGCGCAGCACCGAGACGCCGGTGTCGATGACCGCCGGGCCGGTGGACAGGCTGTTGATGGCGGCGTAGGCTTCCGCCACGCCCAGGTAGCCCATGGTGAACGGGTTCTGCGCCATAGCGCCCTTCAGGGAGCCGTCCTTCAGAAGGCCCAGAATCGCGTCGGACTTGTCGAAGCCCACGCCGATGATCTCCGGCGCTTCCGCCTTGATCGCGTTGCCGACGCCCACGGTGGAGCCTTCGTTCGCGCCGAAGAGGCCCACGAGGTCGGGGTTGCCCATGATGAAGTTTGTGGCGGCTTCCTGGGACTCGGCGGCCAGGCCTTCCTTGTACTCGGTGGTCAGCAGCTCGAAGCGGCCGTCGGCGGTGAACACATCGCGGAAGCCACCCTCGCGGTTCATGGTGGAATTGGTGGCGGTGTTGACCGACACGATGCCAATCTTGCCGCTGGTCTTGCCGGCGGCGTCGAGCTCGGCGATCATGGTCTGCGCGGCCAGCTTGCCGGCGGCGTAGTTGTCGGTGGACAGCGTGACCGGGACGGGCGCGGCGGCCGGGGAGTCAACGTACATGACGATGATGCCCTGAGCCTGCGCTTCTTCAACGGTCTTGGCGATGCCCTGCGGATCGGTGGCGGCCAAGAGGATCACGGCGGGCTTCTCGGCGATGGCGTTGTTCAGGACTTCGATCTGGTCGGCGTTGTCTTTGCCGTCCGGCGCGTCCCACTTATAGTCGAGGCCCAGCGCCTTGGCCATCGTGGAGGCGCCCGCGTCCACCGATACCCAGTGCATGTCCATCTTGTCCATCGTAATCAGGTACACCAGGTTGCCTTCCGCGTTGGCGACGGAGAAAAGACCCAGGGAGAGAAGGAGAACGAGCGCGAGAGCCAGGACCTTTTTCATGCCAAAACCCTCCTTGATGATTATGCTAAGCGCCGTCTTGCGCCTGCAATCAGCCTGTTCGCTGCCCGCGGCCGAACAGCTTTTTCAGGTCCACCGCATCGCCGCGCGCGACGCGGTCGATGAGAACCGATACGATGACCACGATGCCAATGACGATGTTTTTCAGCGCCAGCGGCGCGCCCGCAAACTGCAGGCCGTTCTGAAGCACACCCCAGATGCCCGCGCCGATCACCGTGCCGAACAGAAGCCCCTGTCCGCCCATCGTGGACACGCCGCCGATGACCGACGCGGCCACGGCGTTGAGCTCATAGCCGTTGCCCGCGTCCATGGTGCCCATGCCGCTCTGGGCCATCAGGATGAAGCCCACGATGCAGCTCATGAACGAGGACACGATGTAGGCCTTGGTCTGCGCCCATTTCACGTTGACGCCGGAAAACCTGGCCGCCTCGTAGTTCGAGCCCAGCGCGTAAATGTGGCGGCCGGTACGGGTGGAGGACAGGATGTAGTTGAAGACGAGGAACAGCACCAGCGCGATCCACATGGGGTTGAAGAGGCCCGCAAACTTTCCGTAGTAGAACAGGTCGCGGAAGATTTCGCTGCCCGCGGCGGAAATCTGGTCGGTGTTCATGTTGTTGTTGACGATCTGCGCGACGCCCCGGGCGGTGATCATGGTGCCCAGCGTCGCGATGAAGGGCGGAAGTTTCGCCCGGGCGATCAGCGTACCGTTCAGAAGCCCCACGAACAGGCAGGCCAGCGCGGTCAGCGGCAGTGCCACCAAGACGTGGATGCCGCGGGTCATCATCGTGGCGCTCATCATACAGCTCATGCCCACGACAGAGCCGATGGAAAGGTCGATACCGCCGGTGATCAACACATAGGACTGCCCCATGCCGATGATGAGGATCGGCGCCACCTGGCGCAATAGCGACGTAATGTTGCGCTGGGTCATGAAATTGGGGTTGAGCAGCGAGAACGCGACGCACATGAGCAGAAGCGCCATCGTCACCGAAATTACCTGGCCCATGCCGCGCACCCGGAGGATTTTCTTCAACGCGTTGTCCCTTTCCATATCAGCCCGCCTGCCCCTTCCTGGATTCAAACTGCGTGGCGCTCTTCATGATGTCGTCCTGCGTGGCCTCGGAAGCCATGTACTCGCCGGTGACGCGGCCATCGCACATGACGAGGATCCGGTCGGCCATGCCCAGGATTTCGGGCATTTCGCTGGAGACGAACAAAACGCCGATGCCCTTTTGCTTGAGCTGGTTCATCAGGTGGTAGATTTCGACCTTCGCGGCCACGTCGATGCCGCGGGTGGGCTCGTCAAAGAGTACCACTTCGGCGTCCCGAACCAGCCATTTGCCGACGACCACCTTCTGCTGGTTGCCGCCGGAGAGGTTTCTGGCCAGCATCTGCTGGCTGGACGCCTTGATTTTGAGATCCTCTATGGCGCGCTGGGCGAGGCGCTGCTCCTTCCGGCGCAGAACCTTGCCGAGCGGCCCCCGAATCAGGTCCAGGTTCGCCAGCGCCACGTTCTCGCGCAGCGAGAGGTCCACGCACAGGCCTTCTTTTTTGCGATCCTCCGGTACGCAGGCGATGCCGGAGCGTATCGCCCCGGAGGGGGAGTTCACGGACACCGCCCGGCCGTTCAGGTTCACGCTGCCGCTTTGGATCGGGTCCGCGCCGAAGATGGCGCGCAGGGTTTCTGTGCGCCCAGCGCCCATCAGCCCCGCGAAGCCCAGAATCTCGCCCTTTCGAAGCTCGAAGCTGACGTCGCGCACCATACGCCCGGCGCTTAAATGATCGACCTTGAGCACCACGTCGCCCACCGGGCAGGACACATGGGGGAATTTCTCGGTGATCTCGCGGCCCACCATCAGCGAAATGATCTCGCCGATGGCGATGTCCGAAAACGCCCGGGTGGTCACGTATTTTCCGTCCCGGAGGATCGTGACCCTGTCGGCGATGGGGGCGAGTTCCTCCAGCCGGTGAGTGATGTACACGATGCCGACGCCCCGCTTTTTCAGCTCATGGATGATGCGGTTGAGTTCGTCCACCTCGCGGTTGGTCAGCGCGCTGGTGGGTTCGTCCATGATCAGAACCCGGCAGTTGGTGGAGACGGCCTTGGCGATTTCGACCATCTGCTGTCCGCCCACGGGAAGCTTCGAGACCGTCGTTTCGGGGCTGATGTCGAGGCTCAGCTGCTTTAAGTATTCGGCGGCCTGCCGGTTCATGTCCCGCTGACGCAGCTTTGTAAAGCGGCTTTCCTCCCGCCCGAGAAAGATGTTTTCCGCCACGGTCAGGTGCTGGCACATGTTCAGATCCTGGTGGATGATGGCGATGCCCAGTTCCTGCGCCTTTCTTGGCGTCAGGTGTTCGACCGGGTGGCCGCCCAGAAGGTATGTGCCGCCGTCCCGGGTGTAGATGCCGCTCAGGATTTTCATCAGTGTGGATTTGCCCGCGCCGTTTTCACCCAGCAGTGCGTGAACCTCGCCCGCCCGAAGATCAAAGCGGACGTCGTCCAGCGCCTTGACGCCGGGAAATGTCTTGGTGATGCCCTGCATTTCGATGAGGCTGGCCAACTTTACGCCCCCTTTTGCCGGCGGCGCCGACAGAAGATTTAAAATATGGAAACGTTGCCCGACAATTACTCTAACAATATTTGGAATAAAAGTCAACAAAAATGATGCGTTTCAACGAAAAAAGGGAAAAAAGGAACCTTTGGTTGCCGGGGCGGCGCTCCTGGCTTATAATGGTGCGCGGAGGGATGATCATGAAATTCAAAAAAGGCCATTGGATGGTAAAGCCGTTTATCAAGCCGCTGTATGCGGCGGAATGCTTCCGGGTGCGCAGGGACGCGGATGCGGTGGAGATGCTGGTTCCCTGCCAGCGGGTGAACGGCCGTCAGGACACCATGGGCCCGGCGCTCACGGTGCGGCTGGAGGCGCCGATGGAAGGCGTCATTCGAGTGGAGATCGTCCACCACGCGGGCGCGCAGGAGAAAAAGCCGGATTTTGCGCTGTTCAGAAAGCCGGTTGTGCCCGTCATTGAAGAGAACGACGAGAGCCTCTCCTTCCGCTCGGGGCTTTTGGAGGCGCGGGTGTCGAAGAAGAAGGGCGGCTGGGGCATCGAATACCGGTACGACGGCCGTTTCTTGACCACCAGCGGCCATCGCGCGATGGCGCACTTCATCGATGAGAAGGCGGAAGTGGGCTACACCCAGGAGGCGTTGAACCTTTCCGTCGGAGAATGCGTGTACGGCCTCGGTGAGCGGTTCACGCCCTTTGTCAAAAACGGGCAGGTGGTGGAGAGCTGGAACGAGGACGGCGGCGCCAACAGCGAGCTGGCCTACAAAAACGTGCCCTTTTACCTGAC
>JAEZTD010000292.1 GCA_023443705.1 Bacillota bacterium
GTCTCAGGCAGCGTGGACGCGTTCGCTCAATTGATGAACGAGCGGGCGGAGGCGCTGGGCGGGACAGCCTACTTTACAAACCCTCACGGGCTCGATCAGGGCGGCAACGGCGCTTCGGCGCTGGGACTTGCGAAGATCGCGAGAGAGGCGCTGAAAAACCCGGAGTTTCGCGCACTGGTATCGACCAAGACTGCAACGCTGCCCTGGGCGGGCAGCACTTATCAGCGAAGCCTTTCCAACAAAAACAGGCTGCTCACCACCTACGAAGGCGCGACGGGCGTCAAGACCGGGTTCACCAACATGGCGGGCCGATGCCTCGTCTTTTCGGCGGAACGGGGCGGCATGGAGTTGATCGGCGTGGTGCTCAACTGCGGTGCGTGGTTTGACACGAGCGCCGCCCTCCTGGACTGGGGGTTTGAAAACTTCCGGCCGGTACAGCTCTTGGCGGCGGGGGAGATTGCCGCCGAGATCCCGGTTTCCGGAGGCGTCAGGGGATATGCCTGTGCCGCGGCGCGGGAGAACTTTCTGGTTCCAGTTTCCGTTACCGAGCGGTGCGAACTGGTGCTGGACATCCCCGAAAAGCTGGAGGCACCGGTCACGGCAGTGCAGAACCTCGGATCTGCGAACGCGGTGGTGAACGGAAAAACGGTCGCGTCCGTCCCGTTGTACGCGACCGAGACCGTGGAGAAGCGCGATTATCTGGCGATGCTCAGGCGACTGCTCCGATACTGGCGACTCTGGCCGTAGACTACTCGCTTCGACCTACGCTCCTTCTCGCGAGATTTTCGCGACCGCTGCGAGAAAACTCTCGATTTCCTCATGGGTGTTAGCGTGCCCGACGCTCGCTCGCACAGCGCCTCGCTGCAGCGTACCCATCAGCGTATGGGTCCCGGGTGCGCAGTGCAGCCCGCCCCGCACCGCAAAACCGGCCCTGTCGAGCGCGTCCGCCACTGCGCCTGAAGGAAGATCCCCCAGGTTGAAGCTGACGAGTCCCGCGCGATCCTGCACCCTTCGGGGGCCGTAGACCACGGCGCCCGGCATTGAAAGGACGCCGCGCAGCAAATGCTCCGTCAGCTCGCGCTCATGCCGCCCGATTTCGTCAAGGCGCGCGGCCACGTAGGCCGCGCCCGCGCTCATCCCGGCGATGCCCGGCAGGTTGAGTGTTCCACTCTCATACCGCTCCGGCCCGTCCGGGTTCTGCCGCATGCTGTCCGACGACGCGCCGGTGCCGCCCTCGCGGAGTGTGTGTAGGCTAAGCCCCGGTCGGATGTAGAGCCCGCCGGTACCCTGCGGGCCCAGAAGTCCCTTGTGCCCCGGAAACGCGTACAGTTGGCAACCCATCGCCTCCACATCGACCGGCATAACCCCCAGCGTCTGCGCGCCATCCACCAAAAAAATGATCCCGTGCCGCGCGCAGATTTTGCCGACCTCCGCCACCGGCTGTATTGCGCCGGTCACGTTGGAGGCCTGCGTCAGGATCACGAGGCGGGTTCGGGGGGAGATTGCCGCTTCAACTGAGGGAGGCTCCAGCATGCCTTCCGGGTTTGTATCCACCAATGTCGTTTCAATCTGTTTCCGATCGCTGAGCTCCGTCAGCACGCGCAGTACGCTGTTGTGCTCCGCCATCGAAGCGATCACGTGGTCGCCACGGCGCAATATGCCTTTGATCGCCAGATTCAGCGCGTCCGTGCAGTTGAACGCGTAGACGAGCGAAAGTGGGTCCGTCACACCAATCATGGCGGCGAGCCGTTCCCGCCCCTCCAGTACGATGCGCGCCGCCGCAAGCGCAAGCGCATGCCCCGAGCGCCCCGGGTTGGCGTTGTGCCTGGTCAGCGCGTCCGTGACGGCTTCAACGACTGCCGTCGGCTTGGGACTCGTTGTGGCGGCATTGTCAAGATAGACCATTTTTATCACACCCCTCGGCCATTTGCCGTACAATATACGGGTGAAGCAGCCCGGCTATGTCGGGCGGCCAGAGGAGTGAAGAAGGATGGATGAAGTCGTCGGCGTGGCCGCTTTTCGTTCAAGACAGCAGGTGATGCGATTTGAAGACATCTTGCGAAGGGCGGGCCTGAACGTCCGCGTCATTTCAACGCCGCGGGACGTGGCCATCGGCTGCGGCTTGTCGGTGGAATTCCCGATCCGCGATGCGCACACAGTGCAATCGATCATCGGGCGCGCCCACGTGCCCAACCTGATCGGGCTGTACCAGATCGACCGGCGTGGCGGCGGGCGGCCCCGTCTGACCGCGCTGACGATCAACGGAATGTAAAATCCTGCGGTTTGATTGTGCATCGGGCCGGTTATATCGTATAATGAAATGTACGAAAGAGGGGCGTTTATGAGCCGGACGGACGTAACGCGCGTCCTTGACGCGCTTGGCGCGCTTTACCCGGAGGCACGGGCGGAGCTGAATTTTTCCAATCCATTCGAAACGCTGATTGCGACCATCCTCTCGGCCCAGTGCACCGACAAGCGGGTGAACCAGGTGACCGAGGTGTTGTTCGCGCGTTATCCGGACGCTCTGGCGTTTACCGCGCTCACTCAGGAGGAGTTGGAACCTCAAATCAAAGAATGTGGGCTTTACCACGCCAAGGCGAAAAATATCCTCCTGACCTGCCGTGCACTGGTCGAGCAGTACGGCGGGCGCGTACCGGATACCAGGGAAGAACTGATGCGCCTGCCGGGCGTCGGCCAGAAAACCGCAGGCGTCGTTTTGATGGCGGCTTTCGGCGGAGATGAGATCCCGGTCGATACCCACGTGTTCCGCGTCGCCAACCGGATTGGTCTGGCCCACGCCGACACACCGGAAAAGACCGAAGTCCAGTTGACGGAGGCCATCCCGGCGGGCCAACGAGGGCATGCCCATCACCTTTTGATCTGGCATGGCCGCCGCTGTTGCGCGGCCAGAAAGCCTGCCTGCGACCGTTGCCCGCTGAAGGACGGGCTGTGTGAATACGTGAAAAACGGGCAATAATTACCGAAGAATG
>JAEZTD010000332.1 GCA_023443705.1 Bacillota bacterium
ATCAGCGCGGTCAACACCAAGCGGCGCGACGGCTTCAACCAGATGGTTGAGGATGGTCTCGCGGGCAAGTTCGACCTCATCATTACGAAGAGCGTCAGCCGCTTCGCCCGCAATACCGTGGACAGCCTGACCACCGTTCGCAAACTGAAGGAAGTGGGCTGCGAGGTCTGGTTTGAGGAGCAGAACATCTTTACCCTGGACAGCAAAGGGGAACTACTGATTACCATCATGTCCTCTCTGGCGCAGGAGGAGAGCCGTTCCATTTCTGAGAATGTAACGTGGGGACAGCGGAAGCGGATGGCTGACGGAAAGGTGAGCCTTCCGTACAAACAGTTTCTCGGCTACGAGAAAGGCGAGGATGGTTTGCCAAAGATCGTCCCCGCCGAAGCGGAGATTGTGCGGTTCATGTTTAAGCTCTTTATGGAGGGGAAGACCTTCTCCGCCATCGCCAGGTACCTCGGCGACCACGGCATCCCATCCCCGGCGGGCAAAAGGACCTGGCAACCGGCGGTGGTTCAGTCCATCCTGACCAACGAAAAATACAAAGGTCACGCTCTGCTGCAAAAAACCTATTGCGCCGATTTCCTCACAAAGAAGATGGTGAAAAACGACGGCAGAATCCAGCAGTTCTATGTCGAGGACAGCCACCCCGCCATTATCGAACCGGACGAGTTCGACGCCGTACAGCTGGAGATTGAGCGGCGCAAGGGGCTCGGCAGGCCCACAAGTTGCACGAGCATCTTCGCCGCCAGAATCGTCTGTGCCGACTGCGGCGGGTGGTTTGGCAAGAAGGTGTGGGGCAGCTACAAGGAAGACAAAGCCCGCCGCCGCGAGGTCTGGCAATGCAACGACAAGTACAAACGGCGCGGTATTCCCGGCAAGGGATGCCAAACACCACACATCACCGAGGATGATGTCAAAGCTCGGTTCCTCATGGCGTTCAGTATTCTGTTGGGCGACCGTAATGGGCTAATTGAGGACTGCCGCATGGCGCAGACCGTCCTCTGCGACACTTCGGAGATTGACGTCGAACTCGCCGAGGTTCGGAGCGAAATTGAGGTGGTCTCGGAGCTATCCAGAAAGGCGATCTACGAGAATGCTCGAACCGCCATGAGCCAGAGCGAGTGGAGCGAGCGCAACAACAGCTACTTGGAGCGTCACAAGCAAGCGTCTCATCGGCTAGAGGAGTTGGAAGTGCAGAAGCGCGAGCGCCTCGGCAGGGGAAAGGTGTTGGAATCCTTCATCCGCGACATCCAGAACCGCCCGCTTGCCATCACGGAGTTTGACGAGAAGCTCTGGTTAGCGGTTATTGACCAGGTGAAGATTGGCAGGGACTGCTTGATGGCGTTCAGGTTCAAAAATGGGGCGGAGGTTGAGGCTTAATACTTGAAATCAACGGCTCGCCTTCGGGCGGGCTGTTTTTCGTACAGTGGCGATGTGGAAAAGCTTGATGTAGTGGTTTCCATTTTGGACTTGATATGATATAATGCAACCAAAACTTAACTCCGACATAAAACCGGGCATCCGGCCACAAGATACTTATCACCTAGTATTCAAGGAGGGAAACGCAATGGGTAAATTGCAGGTTTGCGTCCGTTTTCTTGTGCTCACCTTGATTCTGTCCCTCTGTACTTGCCCTGTGGTTTCCGCCAACGCCGAGGCTGGGAATACGGCCTTTGACGTGCCGTTTCCCTGGAATGGGCACAATCTGCGGGTTTCGTATGCTCTTGACAACGAAGCCGTGAAAAGCGGCCACGCCGCGGCGGGCGAGAAAAGCGTTCAGGTTTTTCTCACGAGCGTGGACGATACGCTGTCCTGGGATGAGATCACAGGCAGCGGCGCGGATTTCTTTCTTATGGGAAATGACGGAACAGAGTATAGCGTGGTGACGTGCGGGTTTCAGGCCGAGGAAGGCAGCAGCAGGAACATCGCCGATCTCGCGAAGAATCGGTACGTCGGCTTTTCGCCGATATTTGACGTTCCAGAGGACAGCGGGTTTGACACACTGACACTGGTCGTAAAGAATGGTGCAACTAGCGAGGTTACGAAAGTATCGCTTGTCGGCGTTCCTTCGGAAGCGCCGGTGAATGCGAAGGAAGTCCCAGAGGAACTCGTCGGCGATTGGAGCGGCATGGGCAAGCCCGTTGGCGGAGGTAGCAATATTTTGCTTGAAATAAATGTCAATTCGGACGGAACCGGCGAGTACAAGTTCGAGCAAGCGGGGTATACGGAGAGCTATCCCTTCGTCCTTGAAAGTGACAGTGAGCGCTTTTCTGTGACCATTCCCACGGACAACCAGCTCGACATTGCCGCGTGCGAGGGGACATATGTCTATGCTAACGGCGTCCTAACGCTGCGCATCATAACAACATTCTCCTCCGGCCGACAGTTTGAATACGTCGTGGATTGCTTGAAGGCAGCCAAGTCTTCCGAGATCGGAGGGTAGGCGAACAATGTCGTCCGCCTTGGGATAATAGTTGCTGATTTCTTCGAATTCCATACCCCGACTAGAAAATCAGACAGCTGCTTGTTTTCCATCGACGCCATGTTGAGTATCTCGAGAGCTTGGCTATAGCGGAACGAGTGAGGAGCGTCAAGATGAATAAGTTCGCGAGGGGTCTCTGCTTAATGGTAGTCTTTTCATTTTTCATCTGCATGCTTGCGCCGATTTCGCATGCGTCGAGCGGTGATACACCTGATCCGCTCGAAAAGTATCGGGTGCTGTTAAACAACGCGAAAATAGCTGATGCAATTTATTGGATCGGCATCGAAAGTGAAGGCTCGTATGTGGATTGGGACGACGAAGAAAAGAAGGATTTGTGCGATGCTATCCTACGGCTTGAGAATAATGCGCCTTTTCCCATGCAAAGCCCGCCGCTGCTTAATGATATCAAAGATCGCGACCGTACAGTAAAGGTATTTTCTAATGAGGACGCATGGACGATTTACGTGACGCATGTGGCGCATTCTCTTTGGCTGGAAGCGAACCACCTCGTCAACTGGTCACTTCTTGATTACAATGACGATGAGCTGGCTCTATTGCTGAACAGCGAGTTTCTGATGGTGTGCTCACCGAAATTTGGGTATTGGTTCAACCCACAGATCATAGGCGACGTAACGGACTGGAATGTAGAGATCAGTTATCAATTTATGAAAGAAAATCAATATATCCTAGATGACCCGGCGTCTACAGTTTACGCTTTTGCAGATTGGGTACGATATAATGTTGAACATATATTAGGAGTAGTAGACGAGGGAAACTATAAAAAAACATATGGGTACCCCGGCCCCCCTCCGGCGGATAAGGTTCTATACCCTATTAAAGTTTCCAAAGGAGGTTTTTCATACAGCGCAGGTTGTTGGGGTACGACGGGTTTGTTCGCTGCCGCCATGCGAAGCGTGAATATCCCTGTGATAAACTATACGAAAGTTCAGTTTGGAAGCCCCGGAGTGGAAACAGTGGGTTATCACAGTAGGCTTGAATTGCCGACGCTCGGTATTGGCCTGTGCCATAGCGATGATTTATATGGCAGTTTGCTCGATGTCAAAAACGGCGGAGCGGTTGTCCCAATCGAGAAGCTGTTTCATACTTTGGACTGGCTGGATGAGTATATGGATTACCCGACCATCCTGGACGAAAGCGACACTTATAAAAACAGACGCGAGGATCAGGCTGCTTATAACTGGCAAAAATATATGAGGGATCTTGCGATAGATTACTTAACGGATGGACTGCTTGTCCTTCGAGCCGATGATTTGCAGCAGAAAGCTAAGCCAACCAAGCTGAAAAAGTTTCTTGCGAGTAAATATGCAAAACCGTTTTACTCAGATGAGGAAATTGCTGAGATCATCAAGAAAGTGGATGACGAGTTGATTCGGATCGGAAATGGAAGCTGGAAGAAAGGAGCTGCAATCGTTAGGAAAAGAGTATATAAGTGGGTGTAATGAACACTAGCTTTAGTTTCAAGTCTGTAGAAAAAACTTTCACCAAAGTAGAATCGTGCTTTTTGAACACCTTTGGCCAAAAAGGGTGTGCAAATTTGACGATTTGCCGGAGAAGCGGCCGAAAAAAAGGGTGGGTTCAAATCCCGCCGGTAGCGACGACACCTTCAACGCGCCGTCAATGATTGATACAAGGAAAGTCGCCGATGCTTGAAAAGCCTGGATTTATTGGGTTTCTGGAATAGCAAAAACCATCTACTGAGTTTATCAATAGATGGTTTCTGATTTGGCGCGCCCGGCGGGGTTCGAACCCACGATCTTCCGAGTCGGAGTCGGACACTCTATCCGCTGAGCTACGGGCGCACGAATTGAGACACTCGTATAGTATAGCGCGCCGGGGGAGAGATTGCAACACAAAGATTTGTAAACATTCGCTATTGGCGTGGAAGGCGGGGCAGGCGGAGGGTGAACAGGCTGCCGGGGGCGGCGGGGATGTAGGAGAGATGGCCGTTGTGCTGGGCGGCGATTTGTTGGGCGACGCTCAGGCCCAAGCCGGCGTGAGCGCGGTCGGCGCGGCTGGAATCGGCGCGGTAAAAGCGGTCAAAGATGAAGGGGAGGTGCTCGGGCGCGATGCCGGGGCCGTCGTCCTTTACGTGGAGACAGATGGATTTGCGCTCGATCTGGATTGAGATTTCGACGTGACCGCCATGTTGGGTGTAGCAGATGGCGTTGTCGACCAACACGTAGATGGCACGGCGCAACAGCGGCGCGTCGCCCTCGATTGGCGGCGGCGGGGCGGAGGGGGCGGCGAATGTCAATGAGATTTGTTTTTCCGCGGCGGCGTCCAGATGGTCGCGCACGGCGTCTTCGGCAAGTTCGGGCAGTTCCACGGGGCCGAAATGGGCGGTGGATGGGGGGAAATCCGTGGCGCCGGCGAGAAGCGTCAAGGAAGCGGAGAGGTGGCACATTCGGCGCAATTCTTTCTGCATCATGTCTATAAACCGAACTTGGTCGGTTGGGTTTGATTTGAGCGCGTCGAGGCTCGATTGCATGACCTGCAGC
>JAEZTD010000027.1 GCA_023443705.1 Bacillota bacterium
AGGCCTTTGCCTGCGCGGGCGCGGAGAAACTGCCCTTCAGCGTTGAGGCGTCGGCCGACTGCGACATCCTTTTGATCGATGTCGCCCGGATCGTCGTCACCTGCCCGGCCGCCTGCCCCTTCCACACGCGGCTGATCGAAAACCTGATGGCGGTTCTCGCCCGGAAGAACATCCTGCTGGGCACGAAGATCCGACACCTCTCCCGGCGCTCCACCCGGGACAAGCTCCTGTCCTACCTGTCCGACAGGGCGCGGGAGGTCGGCGCCAGGGAGTTTAACGTGCCGTTCAACCGGCAGGAGATGGCGGATTATCTTTGTGTCGACAGAAGCGCCATGTCGGCGGAGCTTTCAAAGCTCAAGGCCGAGGGAATTCTTGACTATAATAAGAACCAGTTTACGTTTCTCCGGCGGGACCGGAACCGGCGCTAGGCAAAATTGAAAGGAGCATTCTCATGATTTATAAGAAGGGAACCTATCCCAGCGAACGCCGAGAGCACATGCGCGGCGGCGACGGCGCGGCAAACCTGACCGCGCTTGCGGGCGAGCTTCCGAAGAACCTCCGACTGTTCTCGATGATCCGACTCGAGCCGGGTTCTTCCATCGGCTACCACGTACACGAGAACGAGACGGAGTTGTTTCACTTCCTTTCCGGTTCCGGTACGGTGGACGACAACGGGGTGGCGGCGAGCGTCAGCGCCGGGGATACAATGGCGACACCTTCCGGTTTCGGCCACAGCGTGACAAACGACGGGGATGAGGACCTGGTGTTTGTTGCGGTTATCGTTAGGGATTGACAAACCCGATGCTTAACGCAAAATGCGCTTGACGGCTGCGCCTGTGCGCGGTATGCTGAAGCTACGATTAGTAACTAATTGAGTTACAGATTGGAGGATTCGGCATGAAAAGAGGACTTTGGATCGTGCTGGCGCTTGCGGGGGTTTTATTGGTGGCGGGCGCTACGGCGAGGAACTACTTCATCAAAGGCGTACAGCCCGTCGCGGCGGCGGAGGTGGCGGTACCCGCACCTTCGGAGGCGGCGACGCCTGCGCCGGTGGAAACGCTTATTCCAGCGGAATACCGGAAGATTACACCCGACGAAGCAAAAGCCCGCATGGACAGCGGGGACGAAGTGCTGATCCTGGACGTGCGCACGCAAGAGGAGTATGACGCCGGCCATATTCCCGGCGCGGTTCTGCTGCCCAACGAGACCATCGGAAGCGAAGCTCCGGCGATTCTGCCGGACAAGGGCGCGGAGATTTTGATCTACTGCCGCTCCGGCCGCCGCAGCGCCGAGGCGGCGAACAAACTGGTGGCGCTGGGCTATACCGGGGTTTATGATTTCGGCGGCATCATCGACTGGCCTTATGAGACGGAACAGTAATCGCCGAAAAGGGGGTGGACGCATGACGGGTGAATTCGCGGTTGCGGTGCACGCGCTGGTGTACCTCCATAGGTACGGCGGTGCGCGGGACAGCGAAGCGCTGGCGGAGAACGTATGCACCAACCCCGCCCGAGTCCGAAAGGTGATGACGCGGCTTCGGCGCGCGGGGTTGGTGGAAGCAAAACCCGGCGCGGAGGGCGGATACCGATTTCACCTGGAAGCGTCGAGGCTGACGCTCCGGGAAATCGCCGAAGCGCTGGAAGAAATGCCGGTCTCTCCCTCCTGGCGCCCTGGAAACCCGGACCTGCCCTGCGTCGTGGCTTCGGGCATGGCGGGCGCGATGGACGCGGTGTACGCGGAGCTCAACCGCGCCTGCATGGACAGGCTGTCCGGGATTACGCTGGAGATGGTCGGAGCGCGCCTTTCGGGCGGCAAACCGTGCAGTCAAAAGGAAGGCGCATAGGGAAGGGGGCGTACGATGGCATCCATCCTGATTCAAAACGCGGACGCGATCGTCACCGTGGACGGGGGCGATCGCGTCCTGAAAAACGCCAATCTCTACGCGGAGGACGGCGTGATCCGCTCCATTGGCTCCGAGGCGCCCCGCGCCGATGTGGTCGTCGACGGGCGGGGCACTTTTGTGTACCCTGGGCTGGTCAACACCCATCACCACCTCTATCAGACGTTTACGAGAAACCTCCCCGCCGTGCAGCGGATGGAGCTCTTCGACTGGCTGCGGGCGCTGTATGAGATCTGGCGGCACATGGACGAGGAATGGGTCTACTACGGCGCGCTGACGGGCATGGCCGATCTGGTCAAGTATGGCTGTACGACCGTGATGGACCACCATTATGTGTTTCCCGGGAGCGCACCGGGCTATCTAGACAGGGAATTTGAAGCCGCGCAGGCGCTGGGCGTGCGGTTCACCGCCGCACGGGGCAGCATGTCCCGCGGAAGGAGCCAGGGCGGGCTGCCGCCGGACGATCTGGTGGAGCAGGTGGACGATATCCTCTCGGAGAGCCGGCGGCTGGTGGAGAAGCATCACGACGCCTCCGAGTATTCAATGCGGCAGGTGGTGCTCGCACCCTGCTCACCCTTCAGCGTCACCACGGACCTGTTGAAGGAGACCGCTATTCTGGCGCGGGAAATGGGTGTCAGGCTGCACACCCACCTGTGCGAGACGGCGGACGAGCAGGATTTTTGCCTGCATTCGGAGGGCATGCGCCCGCTTCAGTACATGCAGTCCTGTGGATGGGTGGGAAGCGACGTCTGGTATGCCCACGGCATTCACTTTGACGATGCGGAGATCGACCTGTTGGCGCGAACGGGCACCGGCGTAGCTCATTGCCCCGTCTCCAACATGAAGCTGGCCTCCGGCGTGTGCCGCGTGCCGGAGCTGATCGAAAAGGGCGTGCCGGTGGGACTTGCGGTGGACGGCAGCGCTTCGAACGATGGTTCAAACCTGATGGCGGAGATCCGCGCCGCGTACCTTCTGCACCGGCTGAGATGGAGCAAAAAGGCGCCGGACGGGTATGAATTCTTGCGGATGGCGACAAGGGGAAGCGCCCGCGTGCTCGGGCGAAGCGACATCGGTTCTCTCGAAATTGGAAAGGCCGCGGACTTCTTCCTGATCGACGTGGACCGGTTGGAATGCGCCGGTGCGCGGCGGGACCCTGCGGCGTTTCTCGCGACGGTCGGCTATAACGCGCCGGCAAAGCTCGTGGCGGTGGGCGGCCGCGTCGTGGCGCGAAACGGAAGGCTGGAGGGCGTGAACGAAGAGGCCCTCGCCCGGAAAGCGAGCGCCGTGTCGGAGCGGGTTCTCACCCGCGCAGGACTCTGATGAAAGGGCGCGCCGTTAAAACGGCGCGCCGATGTTTTTGTTATTTGGAAGGGGCGCTTACATCACGGTGTTTTCAAGAACGCCGATGCCCTCTATTTCGCAGCGAACCACATCGCCCCGCTTCAAAAAGCGCGGCGGCTGCATGCCCATCCCGACGCCCGCGGGCGTGCCGGTGGAGATGATCGTCCCAGCCTTCAGCGTCATGCCGCTGGAAAGTTCCTCGATGATGTAGGGGATGTCGAAGATGAGCTGCGAGGTATTGCCCATCTGGCGCGGCTCTCCGTTTACAAAGGAAGCAATCCCGAGCTTCGGCGGGCGTTCGAATTCGTCCTCCGTGACGATCGCGGGGCCCATCGGCGTGAAGCCGTCCAAGCTCTTGGCAAAGTACCATTGCTTGTGCTTGCCCTGCAGGCTGCGGGCGCTGATGTCGTTGAGGATGGTGTAGCCGAATACGTAGTCGTATGCCGCGCGGGCGGGCACGTTTCGGGCGTCCCGACCGATGACGACGGCCAGTTCCACCTCGTAATCGAGCTGGGGATCCAGATCCAGGTGCCCGTCGATGTAGCCGTCAGGGCCCACGGCCTGGCTGACCCGCTTGGAAAAGTAGACGGGCGCGTCCGGTCTTTCAAAGACCGACGCCTTGAAGCGGGCGGATTCCTCCGCGTGGGCCTGATAGTTGAGGCCAAGGCAGATGATGTCCTGCCCGGGCTGGGGAATCGGCGCGATCAGATCGACGGAGGTGAGCGGCACCATGTCGCGCGAGCGAAGCGTCTCCGGCTTCGCGCCGGAGCGGATCAGTTCCAGGATGGAGGCGTAGCCTTCGACGATGCGGATCGCCCGGCCTTCCAACAGCCCTATGCGTTCCTGCCCGTAGCGGAGAAAGGCCACCAGCTTCATGGACAGTCCTCCTTTGGCCCTTCAGAGCCGATTTCTTCCAGATCCTCCGGCGTGAATACGGTGATGCCGTTTTTTTGAGTAGCGCGGCCGTCAGGCCGTCTCCCGGTATCAGCCGCCCTGAAAAGCTGCCGTCGTATATAAGGCCGCTGCCGCAGGAGGGGCTGCGCTCCTTCAGTACGGCGCATTGGCATTTTGTCAGGTGGGCAAATTCCAGCGCAGCCAGCGCGCCGCGCGAATACGGCTCCGTTACATCGCCGCCAGCCTTGTCGTAAACCCTGCCGCCGCGGATTTCTCCCGGTAACCGTGGTGTGGGCAGACCGCCGTACACCTCCGGGCACACCGGAATCAGCGTATGATCCTCGGCGAGCCGGATTACGCGTTCATCACCGATCAGCTGTCCGTCAAAGCGGCAGTACGCGCCCAAAAGGCAGGCGCTTACGAGAATGTTCATAAGAATTCCTCCACATTGCTTATCCTTATTTTACCGCACGACTGCCGAAAACACAAGAATAATCGCCAATTGGAAACCTGATGTGATATACTGATAATGGGATTGACCTGAAACCAATGGAGGGACGACATGAACGAGACATTGAGCGCGCTGTACGCCCGTAAATCCATCCGAGTTTTCGAGGACAGGCCCGTGCCGGAAGAAATCAGACAGCAGATACGCCGCGCGGCTTTCGAAGCACCCACCGCGGGGAACCAGATGCTCTACACCATCCTTGACATCACGGATCCGGCGCTCAAGGCGCGCCTCGCCGTTACCTGCGACAACCAACCCTTTATCGCTCGTGCGCCGCTGGTGTGGATTTTCGTCGCGGATTGCAGGCGCTGGCCCCGCATGTTTGAACTGGCGGGCGCCAAACCGCGCGCGGCAGGGCCGGGGGATTTGCTCCTGGCGATGTCGGACGCATGCATCGCCGCGCAGAATGCGGTCGTCGCCGCGGAGAGCCTGGGCCTGGGCAGCTGCTACGTCGGCGATATTCTGGAGAACTGCGAACAGCACCGTGAAATGCTGAACTTGCCGGCAGGCGTGATGCCCGCCTGTATGCTGGTATTCGGCTATCCCACCGAAGCGCAGAAGGCGCGAAAAAAGCCGGTGCGCTTTGACGAAAAATACATCGTTCATGAAAACGGGTACCGGGATCTTTCGGACGGCGAACTCCGGGAGATGTGGGCGCGCAGCGAGCGCGCGGAGAACGGCGCCGTCCAACCTTTCGAAGCTGCGCTGCGCGCCTTCTGCGAGCGCAAGTACAACAGCGGTTTCAGCCGCGAGATGAGCCGTTCCGTCCGCGTCTATCTGCGGGACTTCGAGGATGATGGGAAGCGCTGAGTGTTTCGCCAAATTCGCTTCGCGGCTTTACATCGCGCCCCAAAGGGCGTATAATGGTTCCCGCGTAGGCTGAAATGGTGGAATGGCAGACACCGGGGACTTAAAATCCCCTGCCGAGAGGCGTGCGGGTTCGAATCCCGCTTTCAGCACCATTGGGAAAGCCCGGAAATCAAGCGTTTCCGGGCTGTTTTTGTGCCTTGAAAATGCGTTATACCCCTGCATTTACCCTTGCCAGCTCCAGATGCCCCGGAATAACTCAGCCAGTAGTCCATCGTGGCCAGTTCACATGGAAACGCAAGCCTGCAAGGGTTATTGTGTTGGCTTTTAACCGCTCAGCCTGGGTTGTTAGTTTAATAAAATCTTAGGGATGAAAAAAACTGGGCTCAATCGCGGCTTCAAAAACCGCCCGGGATTCAAATTTTAAGGCGTTTACTATCCAGGACCTAGCACGCCAACTCAAATCATAACAAAAAAGATGAATTAATCATCTGCCTGATACTTGACCTAGAGTTATCTCCAGGTGATAAAATTCTTATAAACGATGTGGAGGTGAGGGACGATCAAATCGGCGAAAAACTCAATGCCTCAGATCAACCGCGTACTTACGGCGAAGTATGCGGGCATACAGGGAATGTATTATGGCTCCATGGCGCCGGTGTCGGCGTTTGCTTCGGCTTTTCTATTGTACAGGGGATTTGACAACTCGCAGATCGGGGTTGTGGTTGCGCTGGGATCGATCGGGGCGGCCATCCTCCAGATGGCTTTTGGAAGCTTCGTAGGAAACGGGAAGCTGTCGGTGCGTTGGATGACCTCATGTTTGCTGGCTGCGCTCGTTGGCTTGTCGGTCGCGTTGGGTGCCGGGGTATCGGGAACCTTGACGGTCGCCCTGTATGTGGCCATTCTGGTCATTGCGCTCTCGCTCCAGCCCCTCGTCAGCTCGATGAATTTCTCATTCCAGCATCGCGGGATTGCGCTCAACTTCGGAATGGCGCGCGCTGCGGGATCCATCACCTACGCCATTCTCTCCGCGATCATCGGCGGTATGGTTGCGCGGCATTCCGGCGCGGTGATTCCCTGGTTTAATGTACTGACCTTCGGAGGTATGCTTCTTTTTGTGGCCAGCTTCCGGCTCAATAAAGCAGCCGAGGGTGCGCTCCCGATGCGCTCAGAAGAACCCGCGGCTCAAATAGCAGCGTCTCAGGCGGGCACACAGGGCTTTTTCCGAAGGAATCACGGCTTCCTCCCGTTCCTCGTGGGCGTATCGCTGGTGTTTCTGAACCTCGCCGCAACCCAGACGTACTTTCTGCAGATCATCGTGTACAAGGGCGGCGACAGCGTGAGCCTCGGCATTGTCGCGGCAATTGGCGCGGCGGTGGAAATCCCCATGATGATTGGCTTTGCGTGGCTTAGCCGAAAAGTAAAGTGCGGCATGCTGATCCAGGCTTCTGCGCTGTTCTTCACGCTGAAGACAGTCGCAATCCTCCTTTCACCGGGCGTGAACGGTCTGTATTTCGCGCAGGGCCTGCACATGTTCGGCTACGCGCTGTTCACGCCCGCAAGCGTATACTTCGTAGATCAGATCATGGGAGAGGGCGACAAGGTGAAGGGGCAGGCGTATCTGGGGAGTGCGATGGCCATCGGCAGCATCGCCGCCAGTTTCGCCGGAGGCCGCATTCTGGACGCCTACGGCCCTCAAGCGATGCTTCAGTGTGCCATCGCGCTGTCGGCTGCCGGAAACATCGTCGTCGTCCTGGCCGCAAGGGCCATCCGAAAGAAGGAGGATCACCATGCAGTACATTCGGTTTAAAGACGAAGCCGAACTTTCCCGGCTCGGCATGGGCAACATGCGATTCCCGACGGTCGGCGGCGAACCGGGCGCGCCCATCGACCGCGCGAAAGCGCAGGAGATCATTGACTGCGTGATCGCCCTGGGCGTCAACTACTTCGACACCGCCTATTTCTATCACAACAGCGAGTCCGAACCGTTTCTCGGGGAAGCGTTGGCCGAGTATCCCAGGGACAGCTATTTCCTGGCGGACAAGTATTCGCTCCCGGCGAACCCCGACTACCGGACGGTGTTTGAGGAACAGTTGAAGCGCCTGAAGACGGACCATATCGACTTTTACCTGCTGCATGGAATCATGGACCATATCGCGGATGCGTACCTGACCAACGGCTGCGTGGAGTATCTGATGGAGGAAAAGCGGGCGGGGCGCATTCGCTATCTGGGGTTCTCGTATCACGGCAGTCCCGAAACGCTTTTGCGCGTCGTGGACCACCATCCGTGGGATTTTGCGCAGATTCAGCTGAATTACTACGACTGGGTGTACTTGACGGCGAAGCGGCAGTACGAGATCCTGACCGACCGGGGCATCCCCATCATGGTGATGGAGCCCGTACACGGCGGGCAGCTTGCGTCCCTCACGCCGGAGGCGAACGCGCTGCTGGAAGAAGCCTTGCCTAGGCGCTCAATCGCCTCCTGGGCGATGCGCTGGCTGATGCGGCTTCCAAACGTGGCCGTTGTGCTGAGCGGCATGTCGGACCTTGCGCAAGTGGAGGACAACGTTCGCACCTTTTCGGAGTACGCGCCCTTGTCGGACGTGGAGAGCGATTTGCTCATGCAGGCGTGCGCGCTGTACCGGTCGAGCGTGGCCGTGCCCTGCACGTCGTGCCGCTACTGCGCGAACGATTGCCCAGTGGGGCTCAACATCCCGATGCTTTTGTCCGTGTACAACGAATACAAATTCGATGGCGCGTGGCGCACGGCCACGCTGCGAGACCTGCCCGAAGACAAGCAGCCGGCCGCCTGCACCGAGTGCGGAGCCTGCGCAAGCCACTGTCCGCAAGGGTTTGACATTCCAAATCTCCTGCGCGAGCTTGCGGAGGTCATGAAGGGATAGGAAGTCCGGCCCGGAACAAAAGGAGCGTTGAGCGCCTATACCCTGAAATGGTGTGCGGAGTCCCCCGTGCGGATGTCTATCGGAACGTGAACGCTATGACCAGATGAAACGCGACCTCGTTTTCACCTTTTCTGACGGCGAGATTACCGCTGCCAACGCCGCGGAAGAACCTCATCTTCGCCAGTTGACAATCAAAATCCAGCCGTTAGACTGGATTTTGATCGTATCTTTTCGTTCTATTTTACAGCAGGATGAGCCGCCAGGTATTTCTCTACCCTGTTTTGCGCGTTGGCGCGGATGTTGTAATAGAAGAATGGATAATCATATGTGTGGTACACTCCCGAAGGATAACCCTGTATAGAGTACTTGCTGACGTCAACTGATTTGCAGACGACCACGCCTCTTTCGGTATTGACTTGCGCGGAAGCGAGATCTTTCACAGGGGTCAAGTCGCAGGTCTCCGCCGAGATCAGGGTTATCGAGCCCGCGTTATCCTCTTTGGGCGCTTCTGCTTCCGACAGCGTCCACGAGATAGGGTTGATCGCGATCGCGCCGGGTCGAACAACAGGGCTGCCTGTAACCCCTTCCGCCTCGGTGTTGTACGAAATGATGACACCAGTATCGTCGGGGCCTGTGGCAAATTTCAGAGGAGTACTCTGCGCCAGATAGTCTTTTGTTACAGAAAACCCGATCACGTAAGCAGCAACCATTCTGTCGAGGACCTCTGGTTGGTCTTTAATCGCTGAAAGGACATAAAGAAGCACGTTGGAGCCCTGGGAATGCCCTGCCAGGATGAACGGTCTCCCCTTGTTATAGTACTCAAGGTAGTAATTGAATGCGGCGACTCCGTCCGCCGCCGGAATGATCCGGATCGATTCATCCTGCTGTGCGATCGTGGGCATGCTCAAGGTATACGTTGCATCCGCTTGCCGATAATAGGGCGCGTAGATATTGCCGACCGGCAGAAATGCCGTCGCTTGTCTGTTATAGGCGCCGAACGCACCTTTAATCATGGATGCATTGTCGACGGCGCAGTAATTTCCATCGTTCGGGCCTTTTCGCCATGCTGTCGGGTACAGATAAAATACGTCAACAGGCAAGCTGCCCGACGTATCGGCAGAGAGCCAATTGCTCGATTGGGAATAGTCGGTTACATTGTTGGTTTCGTCTGTGCTCGTTGTGTTTTCTGCGTTTCCGGTTACATAGCCCAGGCCAACAACATCCCCCCAAAATGGGCCCGCGGCAAGTATGAAAGCGCAAAGAACCGCAATTACAATGATGTTCTTCTTTTCCAAGACATTCTCTCCCTTACGGCTTGTCTTACTATAATACAGAATATATCGCGGGGAACGAACAGTATTATAGTTTCACGGTGAAAAATTACAAGCGTATGGAGGCGAAAAATGAACGTGACTGCCACATAGACGGTCTGTCAGTCAGACTTTGTAACCAATGTAAAGAGCAAATTGCAGATTTAGAGCGCCGTTTGTGATTGGCGGCGCTCAACGCTTTGAAGGATTTGGGACGGATCGGGACGATTCTCATCCCGCCGAGGCTTCGGAGGACGAGCAGTTGTCGGGGCGTTCGTTACCGGCTTCCAGAGCCGTTTTGTAGTACCAGCACTTGTGCTCCACCAGTTCCAGCGTCTTTTTCAGTTCTTCCATCTGCGTCTCGACGGCGGCCTTCCGCTCCATGAACATATCATACCGCTCTTTCAGCGTCGCGTCGCCCTGGCCGCACCAGTCGATGAACTGGCGGATGTCTTTGATCGGCATTCCGGTGGCCTTCAGGCATTCGATGATCTTCAGCGCGCCCACATCAGACTCGCTGAAAAGGCGCGTGCCGCTGGCGGTGCGCTCAACAAAAGGCATCAACCCCTCTTTATCGTAGTACCTGAGGGTGTACACGGAGAGGTTCAGCTTTTCCGCGACCTCACCAATCAAAAACGCCATGGAAGATCCACCTCTTTCCAAGAATAGGCCTAGAGTATACTC
>JAEZTD010000050.1 GCA_023443705.1 Bacillota bacterium
GCAAGCCCGTGGCGCTCCACATCCGGGAGGCCCACGGCGAGGCGACGGAGATCCTGCGCGCCCGCTTCAAGGCGGGGCGACTTCCCGAATGCCTTTTGCACTGCTATTCCGGCAGCTGGGAGAGCGCGAAGGGGTATCTCGCGATGGGCTGTTTCATCTCGCTGTCCGGCTCCGTTACGTTCAAGAACGCGCCGAAGCTGCATGAGGTGGCGAAGAATATGCCGCTGGACAGGCTGCTCGTCGAGACCGACTGCCCCTACCTCGCGCCGGAGCCGATGCGCGGGCGGCGCAACGAGCCATCCTTCGTCGCCCACACGGCCCGCAAGGTGGCGGGACTCAGGGGGATGGATTTCGAAGCGCTGGCCGAGGCGACCACCCAAAACGGCATCAGGTTTTTCCGCCTGCCCGCGTAGCGGTGCGTGAAATCAAGACCACTTAGCCTCTCAAGGTTTGCAATCGTTCAAGGCGGCGTGAACGTCGGGAACGGGATGGTGCCGTCAGCTAAAATGCCGGTGGCACTATCCACACCTTCCGTCAGAACGCCGCTCGGAGATTCCGAGGAATTTCAGGCGCGCGCAGCTTTCTCTTTCGCATCAAAAAGCCCGGGGATTTTTGAAATCCTGCACATTTTTCATTGGAGTGTTTGAAACCCTTCCCGGAACGTGCTACAATGTTTCAGAGCAACGTTCCTGGAAGGGCTTTTTGCGCCTTTCATGGGCGGATGGAAACGACGGAGGGGTCAAACGATGCGCACCAAGGCGGAAATCCTGGCGCTTCTGAACGCGCCGGAGCGGCTGGAAAACCTGAAAAAGTTGGTGGACGAGGTCAAGTGCGGAGCGCTCCCCGCGCCGAAGACGGAAAAGGACGTCAACAACCACATCCACACCCAATATTCTTTTTCGCCCTACTCGCCCACGGCTGCGGCTTGGTTTGCGTGGCAGGCGGGGCTTTGCACCGCGGGCATCATCGACCACGACTCGGTGGCGGGCGCGAAGGAATTCCTGAAGGCGTGCAAAATTGTCGGCATCGCGGGCACCGTCGGCGTCGAGTGCCGGGTGAGCCTTCAGGGCACGCCTTTTGCCGAGAAAAAGGTCAACAACCCCGATCAGGCGGGCGTCATCTACACCACCGTCCACGGCATCCCCCACGACAGGATTGACGAGGTGAACGCCTTCTTCGCCCCCTACCGGGAAAAGCGCAACCAGCGCAACCGGAAGATGGTGGCGGGCGTCAACCGCCTGATGGCTCCCTACGGCCTCTCCATCGACTTCGATGCGGACGTCCTGCCGCTTTCGCGCTACGCGGAGGGCGGCGGCGTCACCGAGCGCCACCTCGCCTGCGCGCTGGCGAACCGGATGCTGGAGAAGTTCGGCGCGGGCGAAGGACTCGCCGCGTTCATAAAGGATGAATTGAAGCTCCCGCTGTCCTCTAAAATCGAAGGCTACCTGACCCAGCCGGAGAACCCCGACAGGATGTATGACCTCTTGGGCTGGATCAAGGCGGAACTGATCTCAAAGTTCTACGTCGACGCCACCGACGAGTGCCCGCCGGTTTCCGAGGTGCTGGCCCTCGCAGAGCGCGTTCACGCCATCTCCGCCTACCCGTATCTGGGCGATGTGGGCGACTCCGTCACCGGCGACAAGCGCGCCCAGAAGTTTGAGGACGACTTCTTGCCGGAACTGATGGACTACCTGAAATCGGCCGGGTACCGGGGCGTCACCTACATGCCCTCCCGCAATACCCGCGCCCAGACGGAGCGCCTCCGGGCGCTGGCGAGCGCGAACGGCTTTTTTGAGATCAGCGGCGAGGACATCAACTCCCCCCGCCAATCCTTCGTATGCATGGCCCAGCGCGACCCGGCCTTCGACCACCTCTACGACGCCACGTGGGCGCTGATCGCCCATGAAAACCTGACCACGGAGAACCCGGAGAAGGGCTTCTTCGCGGCGAAGGCAGTGAAAAACTACCCGGACATCGCGGCCCGAACCGCCGTGTTCGCCAAAATCGGGCTTGACGCCCACGCCCGGGGGGAATACTGATGCCGCACATCTGCGGGGACACGATCATGCTCCGGGATTTCCGCGCTGAAGACATCTCCGGCATGCGCTCCTGGTGCAACGATCCGGAGATCACCCGCTTTCTCGGCCCCCGCTACACCGCGCCGATCCCGTGGGAGCAGACCGAGGCCGAGCTGAACCGCTACCTGAACGGCGACGCGGGCGGATACAACTTCGCCGTGGCCGACCGAGAGACCGGGCGCTACGTGGGGCAGGTGGCGCTTTTCATGATCGACAACGTGTCGAGGAAGGCGGAACTCGCCATCGTGCTGACGCCCGGAAACCTTGAAAAGGGCTACGGAAGCGAGGCGCTGAAACTCCTCCTCTCCTTCGGCTTTGACCAGATCAACTTGAACCGTATCTGGCTCACGGTCAACGGTAACAACCACCGCGCCATCCACGTCTACGAAAAGGCCGGCTTCGTGCGGGAGGGCGTTTTCCGGCAGGATCGGTTCATCAACGGCCGCTACGAGGACACCGTCGTCATGTCGATCTTGAGGGAGGATTACAAGCGTGTATGAGGGAAAGCTGGTGCGCCTTCGGGAAATGCGCGCCGAGGACGCGGAAAAATTCCTGGCCTGGATGAACGACCGGACGCAGGCCGAAAAGCTCTCCGCCGGGGCGATGCCGCTGACGCTCGAGCAGGAAAAGGCGTGGATCGCCGCCAATTCCGGTCGGCAGGAAGCCCACAACCACTTTTCGGTGGAGACGCTGGATGGCAGGCTCATCGGCTCCTGCAGCTACCACCAGCTGGACTGGAAAAACTCGAGGTGCATGGTGGGCTGGCAGATCGGCGATTCAGAGATGCGCGGCAAGGGCTACGGCACCGACCTGATCGAGACGCTGCTCTCCGTCTGCTTCACCGTGCTCGGGCTTCGCAAGGTATCGCTTTGCGTTTTTCAGTTCAACGAAGCCGCGCGCCTCTACGAGCGGCTGGGCTTCACGCTGGAGGGCGTAATGCGCAAGGAGATCTTCGCCCGGGGCAAATGGTGGGACGAGCGCCACTATGGCATGTTTAGAACGGAATGGGCTGAAAAGCGCGGCATCGCGCTGGAATCCGACGAGGTTTGATATGGACTGGATTGAACTGAGCGTACTGACCACCACGGAAGGCTCGGACATCGTGTCCCAGCAGCTCATTGACGCGGGCTCCGCGGGCACGGTCATCGAGGACAGAAACGACGTAAAGATCAACCAGCGCCCCGAAGGGCAGTGGGACATCCTGGACGAGTCCGTCGCGCTTCGAATGAGCGAGGACGTCAAGGTCACCGGCTACTACCCGGCGGACGAGCGCGCCGCGGACAGAATCGCGGACGTTCGCGCGCGACTGGAAGCGCTGAAGGGCATGGACTTGGGGATGGATCTCGGCAAGCTGGAGATCCTGTCAGCCCAGGTGGACGATGAGGACTGGGCGGAATACTGGAAAGCCGCCTTCAAGCCCTTCAAGATCGGCGAGAAACTGGTCATTCGCCCCAGTTGGACGGCGTACGACGCGAAGCCGGGGGAGATGATCATCGAGCTCGACCCGGGCATGGCCTTCGGCACCGGCACCCATGAGACGACGGCGCTTTGCGCCTCGTGGCTGGAGGAACTTGTTCAGCCCGGCGTCAAGGCGATGGACCTGGGCACCGGCACCGGCATTCTGGCCATTTCGGCGGCGCTTCTGGGCGCAAAGGATGTGCTCGCCACCGACATCGACCCGGTGGCCGTGCGCGTGGCGGGGGAGAACGTCCGGATAAACTCAGTGACGGAAACCGTGCGCACCGCCGAGGCGGATGTTCTGAAGGGCATCGGCGAGACGGCCGATCTCGTGATCGCCAACATCATTACCGACGTGATCCTCCTGATCGCGCCCGCCGTGTTACGCCCCGTAAACGCGGGCGGAACCTTCCTGTGCTCCGGCATCTCCGCCGACCGGGGGGATGAGATCGCCGCCGCGCTTGAAACGGCCGGGTTTACGAACATCCGGCGGCGTGTGCGGGGAGAGTGGGTGGCTTTCGCCGCCGACAAGCCTTGCGCCGCTTCCTGATCGGCTCCGGCGCGCCCGGCGAGACCGTGCGCCTGCCGGAGGACGAGGCCGTCCATGCCCGGCGCGTGCTCAGGCTCCGGCCCGGCGACCGGGTGCAGCTGATCGACGGCGCGGGCGCGCTGTTTGAAGCGGCGCTGGCCGAAGTTGGGGAGGCCGTCACCGCGCGCATCCTTGAAAAACTGGACGGCGCGACGGCGCCGGTCGCGCTTACACTCTATCAGGGGCTTCCGAAGTTTGACAAGCTGGAGTTCATCGCCCAGAAGGCGGCGGAGCTGGGCGCAAGGCGGCTGGTGCCGGTCAAGATGCGCCGCTCCGTGGTCAAACTCACCGCCGAAGAAGGCCGGAAAAAGCAGGAGCGGCTGGACAGGATCGCCTTGGAGGCCATGAAGCAGTGCGGCCGCGCCGACCGGCTGGAGATATTGGCACCGGTGGACTTCTCCGACGCCCTCGTCATGTTCCGGGAAGAGGACATGATGCTGATGCCCTGGGAGGAAGCCCGCGGGCGGCGCATCCGGGACGAGCACGGGTCGAACCCCGGCGCGCGCTCGGTGGGGCTTCTGATCGGCCCGGAGGGCGGCATCGCGCCTGAGGAGGCGATGGCGGCGGAGGCGGCGGGCGCGAAGAGCGTCACGCTGGGCCCCAGAATCCTCCGCGCCGAAACCGCCGCCGTGGCGGCAATGGCGCTGGTGATGCAGCTCTGGGGCGACATGTAGACACTTCTTGCTTTTGACCGCGTGGCGAAGCCTGACGGTTTCCTGCGCGGGACATACATTTCTTTGGGGGAATTCATGAAGACAATCGCGTGCCTGACGCTGGGCTGCAAGGTCAATCAGTACGATACCGAAGCCATGCGGGAGGCCTTTGAGCGGGCGGGGTACCAGAGCGTGCCCTTCGACGCGCCCGCGGACGTGTACCTGATCAACACCTGCACCGTCACCGGCACCGGCGACCAGAAGTCCATGAAGCTGATCCGGCGGGTGCACCGGGAGCATCCGGAGAGCGCTGTCGTCGTTTGCGGCTGCCTCGCGCAGCGGGACGCGGAAAAGGTCAAGCTGCCGGGCGTCCGGCTGATCCTCGGCACCCGGGACAGAAGCCGCGTGGCGGAGCTTCTTGAGCGGGCGCTTAGCGAAGGCCAGGTGATCTCCGCCGTGGGCGCAGAAGGGGAATGGGCCTTTGAACACCTGACCGTTTCGCGCCACGAAGGGCGCACCCGGGCGGTGATGAAGATTCAGGAGGGCTGCGAAAACCGGTGCGCCTACTGCGTGATCCCTTCGGTGCGGGGGCCGGTGCGGTCGATGCCGCTCGACGAGGTCCGGGCCGAGGCCGCGGCGCTTTCGGCGGCGGGCTACCGGGAGATCGTGGTCACCGGCATCCACCTGATGAGCTACGGCCGGGACCTGGGGCTGACGCTCGCGGACGCGCTCCGGGCAATCCACCGGGCGGAGGGCGTGGAGCGCATACGCCTCGGCTCGCTGGAGCCGGTGAACGTGACCGATGAGTTTGTGTCTGCGCTCCTCGAAATGCCGAAGATCTGCCCGCAGTTCCACCTTTCGATGCAGTCGGGCAGCGATCAAGTGCTTCGCCGTATGCGAAGACGCTACAATACCAGCCAGTATATGACCGCCGCGCGACGGCTCCAAAGCGCATTCCCCGGCTGCGCGCTGACCACCGACGTGATCGCGGGCTTTCCGGGCGAGACGGACGAGGAGCATCGGGAGACGTTGGCCTTTATCCGGGCGGTGAGATTTGCCCGCGTCCACGTCTTTCCGTTTTCGCCCAGAAGCGGCACCGACGCCGCGAAAATGTCTGGTCATGTGCCCGAGGCGGTCAAAAAGGCGCGCGCCGCCGAACTGATCGAGCTGGGCGCTTCGCTGGAGGAGGCGTTCGTCCAGTCCCTTGTCGGAACCACCCAGCGGGTACTCTTTGAGGAGCAAGGGGAGGACGGCCTCGCCGAAGGGTACACCGAGAACTACGTGCGGGTAATCGCGCCGGGAAAGCCCGGCGAGGCGCGGCCGGTTGCCATTGTGGCGGCATGCGGTACCGTGGCCCGGGGCGGATGAGTGTTTTGATGCCGCGCGTCTTGGTTAAAACATGAAAAATTCAAAACATCTGGAAGAGAAGGGGTACAACATGGAGGATTGCATCTTTTGCCGCATCCTTTCCGGAGAGATTCCGTCCAAGAAGGTGTATGAGGACGAGCACACCTACGCCTTCCGGGATATCGAACCTCAGGCGCCGGTACACGTGCTGATCGTTCCGAAAAAACACATGCCGGACGTTCTGTCGCTGGACGGGGAGATGGCCATCTACCTTCTGGAGGCAGCCAAGCGCATCGCCAAAGACGAAGGGATCGACGAATCCGGATTCCGTCTGGTCACCAACTGCGGGACCCACGGCGCGCAATCGGTCAAACACCTGCACCTGCACCTCCTCGGCGGGGAGCAATTGGGCGGCAGGATGGCATAATATTATCGATTGTGAAAATTGCGGTTTTTCGGTTGACGTTTGCAATCGCTATGCGCTATAATGGATGTGTGGCGAACCCCATGCTACATTGGCTGACTTGTCAGCATCCATGAGGGGAGGGAAAACACGATGTCAGAGGTACGCATTAAGGACAATGAGACCTTGGAGAGCGCGCTGCGCCGCTTCAAGCGCATGACCGCCCGCTCCGGGATTCTGGCTGAAGCTAGGAAAAGAGAGCATTACGAAAAGCCCAGCGTCAAGCGCAAGAAGAAAGCGGAAGCCGCCCGCAAACGCAAATATTAAGCGCAGCCGCGCATTGCGGGCTCCCACTCAGCAATGGTTGGGAGCCCCATTCATTCCCTCTGCTTCACACACGCCACATACATCTGATAATTGATTCCGAGAGATAAAATGCAATACGCACTGCTTCTATGGCCGTATCTGAACAGCCGTTACGAGCTTGCTATCCGGCCGATGCTCGCGCGTGAGTTGTCCCGGCTTCTTGAATACGCCGGGCTGGAGGCATGCGTGACGGGGCGGAATCTCGGCGGGCTGGAATTTCTATCCTTTGATTCGGCGCCGCTCACGGAGCGCGCGCTCTATGTGCTGAGAACCCACTCCCACCTCAGACTTTTGTTTGAAGTCCACCCGGACGGCGCGATGCTGCCGCTGGCGTCCGCAAGGGAGCCCGCATTGGGTGGGGATCTTTCATCCATCCTGAAGTACAAGGGAAAGACCAGCGAGCTTTTTACCCGAAGCCTTATCAACCTTGCCGCGCTTGAAAGCGACTTTTTTGACGGCGCGGACGGAGGCGTCACGCTCCTTGACCCCATGTGCGGTCGCGGCACCACGCTGTTCGAGGCGCTCAACCGGGGGTGGCATGCCGTGGGCAGCGATGTGGATGCCTCGGACGTCGAGCAGGGCTACGC
This sequence comes from Bacillota bacterium, assembly GCA_023443705.1. Taxonomy (GTDB): domain Bacteria; phylum Bacillota; class Clostridia; order Christensenellales; family Aristaeellaceae; genus JAEZHK01. Next base: position 7,482 of record JAEZTD010000050.1, read on the forward strand.
CTTTCTCAAGCGATATCTGGAGCAGGGACGCTTCAAGCACGAAACGAAGGACTTTTCCTTAACCATCGGAAAGAAAGCCGTGAAGCGACGGCAGATCACCGTGAAGCGGTCGGAAGGGCCGCTCCGCGCCTCGTTCATCGCGGGGGATCTTGCGGACGCCGCATCGGCCCATAAGCCCGGATCGTTCCATCTCGTGGTTTCGGACATCCCCTACGGCGTGCAGCACGCGCCGGGCGGGAAGATGACGCTGGAAGGGCTCTTGGAAAGGGCGCTGCCCGCGATGCGCCGCGCGCTGAAGCCCGGCGGCGCGATGGCGCTGTCCTTCAACGCCTATACGCTCAGGCGCGACCACCTGGTGCGCCTCGTCTCGGACGCGGGCTTTCGGCCCCTTGACGGCGAGGGAGACCGAAATCTGTCCCACTGGGTGGAGCAAGCGGTTCTCAGGGATTTCGTACTGGCTCGCCGCGCATAATAGACCAAAGGTTGCATATACTTACACTGCATATATCGCGCCCGCCTGTCCACACGGCGCTTTCTTGTTTTTATTCTGTCCATCGATTCGAATCCGGGAGAGGAGCAACCCACCTTGGATTACCGCACTTTGCATTTAAAAACCGTTCAGGAGCTTCGCGCGCTGGCAAAAACCTACGGCATTAAAATTCCCGCCGGCCTCAACAAGGCGCGCCTTGTCGAGATGGTGCTGGATGCCGAAAAAGCGCTTGCGCCCGCTGAAACGAAAGCTCGCGTCCCCAGAACCCGCAGGGAGAGCGTCAGCGAGCCTGCATTGAAAGAGCAGCCCGCCGAACCCGTTGTCGCCATCGGTTCGCCTGCACTCCGGGAGCCTGCCGCCACTTCCGCAGCGGCGGAAGCTTGGCTCGCGCCCGAGCCGCTGAAGGAACCCGCCAAAGCGCCGGAGCCGCCCGCCGAGGCGGCCGCGAAGCGAGCGCCCGCCAAAGATAACGCGCCGGATGAACCCCGCCGCCCCGGCCGCCCGCCGAAGGCGGACAAGGCCACTCAAGCTGAAAAGCCCGAACCCAAACCCCGGGGCAGGAAGCCCAAAGCTGAAGCCTTGAAAGCGGAGGCTCCGGCGGAGATCGTGCAGCCTAAAGAAAATGCGGCGTCTGACGCCGGAACAATCGATCAGCGCGCAGACATTTTCCGGCGCACACTGCCCGAAGAAAATGTGGGATTCGCCGTTCAGGCGCCCGCAGACAAACCCTCTGTCGCGGTCGAAGCGCCCGCTTCCGAAGTCACTGTACAAGCGCCCATCGCAGCGTTGCCTGCAGAAAAATCTGAATCGCCTGCGGAGACTACGCCGGAGACCGGCGTGGCGCGTCCGGAGCATCGCACCCATGTCATGGGCCAGCCCCGCATGGCGGCGCGGATGCCGCTGCCCCAACGCGGTCCGCAGCAGTCCCGCCAGCCCTACGCAGCCCGCGGCAGGAACTTCGACGCCGCCCAGCCCGCGCGCTATCCGCAGCCCGGCCGCTTTGACAACCAGCGGCGCTACGATGCGCCCCGCTACGACGCGCAGACACCCCGCTACGACGCGCAGACACCTCGTTACGACGCGCAGACACCTCGCTACGACACGCAGACACCTCGCTATGACGCGCAGACACCCCGCTACGAAACCCAGGCGGCCCGCCCGGCGGCTGAAGCGGTGAAACCTGAAGCGCCTCAGCGTCCCCGCCGTGAAAACGCCTACACCCCGGAACTCGGCACCACCAACCCCGCCGTGCCGGAGATGATCGCCAGCGGCGAATGCCGCGACGGCGCGGGCGTGCTGGAGATCCATCCGGAGGGCTACGGCTTCCTGCGGGCGGAAAACTGCCTGCCGGGCCCCAACGACGTGTATGTGTCCATCGCGCAGATTCGGCGTTTCAACCTGCGCACCGGCGACTACGTCGAGGGCAAGACCCGCCCTACCCGGGAGGGCGACCGCTATGGCGGGCTGATCTACATCAGCCAAATCAACGGCGTGCCGCCGGAGCAGGCGGCGAACCGCCGCCCCTTTGAGCAGTTGGTGCCGATCTACCCGGAAGAGCGCCTGCGCCTCGAGCGGGAGGGAGAGAAAAACGATCTGGCGCTGCGGGCCATCGACATCGTCGCGCCCATCGGCAAGGGCCAGCGCGGTTTGATCGTGTCCCAGCCGAAGGCGGGCAAGACGATTCTTCTGAAAAAGATCGCCAACTCGATCACGAAGGGTTACCCGGATGTGCACCTGATGGTGCTGCTCATCGACGAGCGCCCTGAGGAAGTCACCGACATGCAGCGGTCCATCAAGGGCGAAGTGGTCTACTCCACATTTGACGAGGTGCCGGAAAACCACACCCGCGTGGCCGAAATGGTGCTGGAGCGCGCCCAACGGCTGGTGGAATGCGGCCGCGACGTGGTGATCCTTCTGGACTCCATCACCCGGCTCTCCCGCGCCTATAACCTGGTCATCCCTCCCACGGGCAGAACCCTTTCCGGCGGCCTTGATCCGGGGGCGCTCCATAAGCCCAAGCGCTTTTTCGGCGCGGCCCGGAACATCGAAAACGGCGGATCGCTGACCATCATCGCCACCGCCCTCGTCGAAACCGGCAGCCGAATGGACGACATCATCTTCGAAGAGTTCAAGGGCACCGGCAACATGGAAATCCACCTCGACCGGGCGCTGTCCGAAAAGCGCATCTTCCCGGCCATCGACCTCAACAAGTCCGGCACCAGGCGCGAGGAACTGCTCATGGACAAAGAGGAACTGGACGGCGCGTACACCATCCGGCGTCTCCTGTCGAAGAACAACAACCAGGAGACCGCCGAAAACCTTATCGGCATGCTGGAGAAGACGGGCTCCAACCTCGAATTCTTCCAGCGGCTCAAGGGCTGGATGGCGGTGTACGAAAAAGAAGGGTATACCTACAGCGGGAGATAGGTCGAAAAACGTAAAATCTCCAAAAATACCTTGCGCGGCGGACGGGGTTATGCTACAATATTCTTTGCAATGTGCAGATTTGTCCCGCCAGCCGGGCTTGCATCGCGAGGTGAGAACCATGAAGGAAAAGATCCATCCCAACTACGCAAAGACAGTTGTTCGTTGCGTGTGTGGCGAAACCTTTGAAACCGGTTCGGTGAAAAAGGAATTGCGCGTCGATATTTGTTCGAAGTGCCATCCCTTCTTTACCGGCAAGCAGAAGCTGATTGACAGCGGCGGACGCGTGGACCGTTTCAAGAAGCGTTACGGCATCTAGGACCGAAAATACAGATCAGGCGCGCCTGGTCTGTTTTTTCTATTGAGCAGATGATATCCGCTGTGCGGCTTTCATCTGCGTGAGGGACGGGGCGGTTTCCTGAAATCCTTCGAGATTTCCGGGCGGAAACCGGATCGGGAAAGATCTCCCCGTCGGCCGGACAGGCTCGGCCTTTGGGGGGAAAGCCAAATCCGCCGTGCATGCCACCGGGTTTGATTGTATCCAAAGAGCCGCGGCCCTCTCGGCGCTCTCCCAGGGTCAACGCAAGGCTGCTTCCGCCGATGGTTGTGGTCATTCGGGCCTCGAGGCTTCCATTTGTTGGGAGCACAGCTCTACTTCACGCCATTGTCATATTTTCGTGCTTTCGCCGGGAGGCGCGAGGTTATATAATAGAGACATGGGAATTTACCCGGCGGGAGGTAGCAATGTCAAAATTTTCCAAGGGCTTTCGCGATTGGTTTTTTAACAAGCAGCCCGAGGGCTGCATATCGGTGGGCGGTCAGGCGGTCATGGAGGGCGTGATGATGCAGGGCCCCGGCCGCGTGGCCATCGCCGTCCGCAAGGGCGACGGGCGCATCGTCTACAAGGTGAAGAAGATTACGCCGCTCTCCGAAAAACACCCGTGGCTTGCCTGGCCGATCATCCGCGGCATTGTCAGTTTCGTCAATTCGCTGGTAGGTGGCATGAAGATCCTGACCGAGTCCGCCGACATGGCGGGGCTCGACGCCGAGGAACCCTCCAAGTTCGAAAAGAAGGTCGCCCAGATCCTGCGCGTCAAACCCGACGATGTGATGATGGGTTTCGCGGTGGTGCTGGCGATTCTGCTTTCCGTGGGCCTATTCTTCGCGTTGCCGACCTTCCTAGAAGCGCTGATCAAGCGCGTTATCCCCAACAAGACGCTGGTGAACCTCATCGGCGGCGTGGTGCGCATGGGGATGTTCCTCCTGTACGTGTTCCTTTGCTCGAAACTCAAGGAGATCCGCCGAGTGTTCCAATACCACGGCGCGGAGCACAAATCCATCTTCTGCTATGAGAGCGGCAAGGACCTGACGGTCGAAAATGCCCGCGGCTTCACCACGCTGCACCCGCGCTGCGGCACCAGCTTTCTCGTGATTGTGATGGCGATTTCAATCCTGGTCTTCCTCGTCCTCGGCAGCGATACGTCAAACCCGCTGCAGCGGCTCGGCAGCCGGCTGATGCTTCTGCCGCTGGTGGCGGGCATCTCCTACGAGATCCTGAAGGGCCTCGCCCGCGCTGAGAACAACTGGCTCGTCCGCGCGCTGAAATGGCCGGGGCTGATGGTGCAGAAGATCACCACCGCGGAGCCGGACGACAGGATGCTGGAGGTGGCACTGGTGTCGCTCAAGGCGTCGCTTGGCTACGAAAATCCGCTGGGCGACCTTAACGGAGAAATCTTCACGCCCCAGGAAAAGGGCGCGACCGCCGCAGCCATTGAAGAAAAGGGCGGCCAAGCCGCCGCCACCGATGCGCGTTCGTGAGATTTTGAAGGATGCCGTCCGGCGCCTTGCCGCCTCCGGCAGTCCCGACCCCGAGGCCGACGCGGCCTGGCTGATGTCGGATGCGCTCCGCGTTTCGCGCGGGGCGCTTCCCTTGCGCATGGATGAGGAATTCACAGGCGAGGTACTTCTTTGGTTTCAGGCGGCGCTCAAACGTCGCGCGGAGGGCGAGCCGCTGCAGTATGTGGAGGGTTTCGCCTGGTTCTACGGCCGGGAGTTTCTGGTGGATCGGCGGGTACTAATCCCGAGGCCCGACACCGAGACGCTTCTGGAGGCCGCGCTTACGCGTCTTTCGGGCGGCATGCGCGCGCTGGACCTATGCACCGGCAGTGGGATTCTCGCGGTCTCGATGAAGCTCGAAAAACCGGACGCCACCGTCGCCGGAACGGACATCAGCCCAGATGCGCTCAATGTGGCCCGCGAAAACGCGCGGCGGCTGGGCGCGGCGGTGGACTACCATTTGGGCGACCTGTTCAAAGCGGTTCCTGGCACATTTGACCTCATCGTCTCCAACCCGCCATACCTGACGGAGGGGGACATGGCCTCGCTCCAGCGGGAGGTTCGGCGCGAGCCAGCGCTCGCCCTCTACGGCGGTGCGGATGGCCTCGACTTCTACCGCAGCATTGCGGCAGAGCTTCCGGAAAGGCTGAACCCCGGCGGCGCGGCGCTTTTCGAGGTGGGCATTTCTCAGGCGAGCGCGGTATCGGAAATTTTCGCCCCCATCGGGGCGGTTCAAATCATCAAGGACCTTTGCGGCGCGGAGCGCGTCGTGACTGTCGAAAGGGTGTAACGCTTGGACAACGAGAGAGAGCGCATCTTAAGAAGGCTCGAGGCGGTGGAAGGCCGCTTTGAGGAGCTGTCCATCCGCATCACGCTGCCGGAGGTCATCTCCGACGCGCCGCTGTTCCAGAAGCTGATGCGCGAGCACAACGAGCTTACGGAACTCGCGGCCTTCGCCTCGGATTTCCGGAAAAAAACCCGGCAAGCCGAGGACACCCGGGCGATGCTCGCCGACCCGGATCTTCGCGCAATGGCCGAAGAGGAACTCGAGTCGCTGGAACCGGAGGTCGAAAAGATGGCCCAGGAGGCGCGCATCCGCCTCCTGCCGAAGGACCCGGACGACTACCGGAACGCCATTTTGGAAGTCCGCGCCGGTGCGGGCGGCGACGAAGCCGGGCTCTTCGGCGCGGCGCTTTTGCGCATGTACACCCACTACGCCGAATCCCACGGCTGGAAGGTGGAGATGACCGAGGGAGGCCTCAACGAGCTTGGCGGTCTCAAGGAAGCGGTCATCATGATTCAGGGCAAGAACGTGTTCAGCCGCCTGAAGTACGAAAGCGGCGTGCACCGGGTGCAGCGCGTGCCGGTGACCGAGTCCGGCGGGCGCATCCACACCTCCACAGCCACCGTGGCGGTGCTGCCGGAGGCGGAGGAGGTGGAGGTGTCCATCAACCCCGCCGACCTTCGCATCGACACCTACCGCGCCTCGGGCGCGGGCGGGCAGCACGTCAACCGAACAGACTCAGCCGTGCGCCTCACCCACCTCCCGACGGGGCTTGTGGTCACGTCGCAGGATCAGAGATCCCAGGTGCAGAACCGCGAGCGCGCCATGCAGGTGCTGCGCGCCCGGCTCTACGAAATGCAGCGCGAACATGCCCAGAGCGAATACTCTGGCGCGCGCAAACAGCAGATCGGCACCGGCGACCGCTCCGAGCGCATCCGCACCTACAACTTTCCGCAGGGCCGCGTGACCGACCACCGCATCGGCTTTACGATTTACCGCATCGACGACGTGATGAACGGGGATCTGGACGAGATCATCGACGCGCTGACCCTGGCCGAGCAAACCGAACTAATGAAGGAGCAGGACGCATGACCACCCTCGTCGCACGCTGCGACCCCGCCGCCATCGAGCGGGCTGCGGAACTGATCCGCGCGGGGGAGCTTGTGGCGTTCCCAACCGAGACAGTCTACGGCCTTGGCGCGAACGGCCTTGACGGCGCGGCGGTCAAGCGCATCTTTGAGGCCAAGGGCCGGCCCGGCGACAATCCGCTCATTCTGCACATCGCCCGTTTGGAGGATGCGCTGCCGCTCATCGAAGGGCCGCTCCCGGCGGCGGCAAAGGTGCTGGCGGAGGCCTTCTGGCCTGGCCCCATGACACTGGTGATGCCGAGAAGCGCCGTTGTGCCGGACGAGGTGACGGCAGGGCTGGATACCGTGGCCATCCGAATTCCGTCCCACCTGGCGGCGCGGGCGCTGATCGAAAAAGCGGGTCTCCCCATCGCCGCGCCCAGCGCCAACCGCTCCGGCCGCCCCAGCCCCACGCTGGCGGCCCATGTGCTGGAGGACATGAACGGCAAAGTTGCGATGATCCTGGACGGGGGCCCTTCGGATGTGGGGCTGGAGTCCACCGTCGTTGACGTGACGGGCGCGGTGCCCCGGATTCTCCGCCCCGGCGGCGTGACGCCGGAGATGATCGAAGCAGCCCTCGGCGCGGTGCAGGTGGACGAAAGCGCGCTGCGCCCGCTTCGGGAAGGGGAGAAGGCGCGCTCGCCGGGCATGAAGTACAGGCACTACGCGCCGAACGGACAGCTGACCATCGTCCGGGGCGAGCGAAGCGCCGTCGCCCGGAAAATCGCGGCGCTGTACGACGAGGCATCCGCCCGCGGCGAACACTGCGCCATCCTCGCGTCCTCGGCGCGGCTGTACGGAAACCGGAATGTTCGTCCGATCGGGGAGAGCGCGGCCGAGGCAGCTGCGAGCCTGTTCGCAGCGCTTCGAGAGATGGATGAAGCGGGCTGCACGCGGCTCTTCGCAGAGGCGGTGGACCTTGACGGGCTGGGCCTCGCGGTCATGAATCGCATGGGCCGGGCGGCGGGCTTTGACATCGTGGAGGTGTGATGGAAAACATGCGCGTACTGTTCGTCTGTGCCGGGAACACCTGCCGAAGCCCCATGGCCGAGGCGCTTTTAAAGCGCGCGCTGAAGGCGCGGGGTCGGGATGACATTGCCGTCGAATCGGCAGGGCTCTCCGCCACGCCCGGCGCGCCCGCCAGCTGGAACGCCTGCCTTGCGATGAAGGAACTGGGCATCGCCCTAAACCTGCACCGCGCGCGGCCGATGTACGAGGCGGAACTCTCCGGCGCACTGATCCTGACCATGACCCGCGCCCAGGCGGAATACGTGAAGCGCGTGTTTCCGGGCGGCCGCGTGGAGACGCTCAGGGATTACGCGGGGCTGCCTGGCGACATTGACGACCCTTACGGCGGGCCGCCCGAAGCGTACATGAAGACGGCGCTTTTCATCGCGGAGGCGGTGGAAGCCGCCGCCGACAAACTGATTTCGGAGGAATATGCATGACCTACAGGACAAAGGGAACCTGCTCGAGGGAGATCCAGTTCGACGTGGAAGACGGCGTACTTAAAGATGTGAGATTTATCGGCGGCTGCGACGGAAATCTTCAAGGCATTTCAAACCTCGCCAAAGGCATGAAGGTGGAGGACGTGATCGAGCGGCTGAAGGGCATCGACTGCGGCGGCAAGGGCACCTCCTGCCCGGATCAGCTTTCAAAGGCGCTGGCCGCGGCGAAAGGGCAATAACGATTGCCAGGGAACACCTTGTGGTTTTCATCATGAAAAAAGCCGGGGCGCATCCGCATTGCAGTGCCCCGGCTTTTTTATGCTGTCAGTTCCAGCCCCGCCCGGAGGAGGCAGATCAGCTTTTCACGGACCGGGATGCCGGTAATTTCGCATAAAGCTTTTGCGTACCACTCGATCTGCGGGCGGTAGTGCGCCAGCAGCGCTTCGTGGTCGTCGGCACGGTCGGTTTTGTAGTCGAGGAGCACCCATTCGCCGTCTTCGATGAAGCAGCAGTCGATCACGCCCTGCACCAGAAAGCGCTCGCCTCCCTTGGCGACCCGCAGGTTGAAGGGCCATTCCCGCTCAACGCGTGCCGCGGTTAGGAGCCGCCGCCCGGTTTCGCCTTCGAAGAAGCGGACGAGGAGCTGAGGTTCCAGATCGCCGTAAAGCCTTCCGGACGCGCACATCGCGGCGATTTGTTCAGACAGCTCCCCGCGGAGCGCCGCGCCGGACAGGCCGCGAAGCCGCGCGAGATCCAGCGCCATCAGCGCGTTGTGGGTCAGCGTGCCGTACTCCGCCGCGCGGGGGCCTTCCTCGGTCATGAACAGCGGACGCTTGCCCAGGGGCGGCAGCGCGCGGGGGCCGGTCTCCTCCCGGACGAGGCCGGAGACCGTCAGTTTCAGTGGCTGCATCACCAATTCTTCGTGGGGGTAGCGCCATAGCATGGCGCGGCGGAACGCATCGTCGGCGGGCGTCGTCTCCTCCGCCGCGTCCCCGTCCGCGAGGATATCCGCTTCGTCTGCGGCCTCCAGCGCGTGCCAGTACACCCCGCAGGCCGCGCCCATCGCCTGGGCGGCGGGCTCCACGACTTCGAGGTAATTCATGGGCCGAAGCCCCGCCTCGCCGCACAGCTTGAAGCGGGTGCGGGCATCCTTGAGCCCTGCGCGCCCCACCAGAATCAACCGATCGATGGCGCGGGTCAGGAGTACGTACAGGATGCGCATTTCCTCGTTGTAATCCTCCCGGGCCAGCCGCGCGCCGATGGCCGCCTGGGCGAGGGTCTCCCGGGAAGCGCCGAGGGCCGGGTCGTTCAGACGGATGCCCGCGCCCAATCCCCGGTGCGCGCAAAACTCGCCCCGCCGCCCGGCGGCGTTCAGCCTGCGACCCATTTCGGCGGCCAGCACCACCGGGAATTCCAGACCTTTGCTCTTGTGAATGGTCATCAGCCGGACGACCTGATCTTCTTCACCCAGCGCGTGGGCCGCGCCCAGATCGTCGCCGCTGGTTTTGATGTCCCGAAAATAGGCGAGAAAGCCGGACAGCGCGCCGCCCTGAGCGGATTCGTATTTGCTGGCGTAGTCGCACAATAAATCCAGGTTGGCCTGCCGCGCGCCGCCGCCGGGCATGCCGCCCGCGTAGGCGTAAAAGCCGCTCTCCCGGAGCACCAGATCCACAAACTGCCCCAGCGGCAATACCCGGGACAGCGCGCGCCAGCGGGTGAGGTGCGCTTCAAAGCCGCGCAGCTTATCCGACAGCGCATCCTCCGCCTCCATGCGGCGGAGCATCGCGTCCCGGAATGAAGTCCCGGAAGCGGGCGCGGCGCTTCGGATCTCGGCGAGGTCCGCCGATGTCAGCCCCGCCACCGGAGAGCGCAGCGCGCTCATCAATTCGAGGTCCCGTCTCCGGTTGTCGATCACGCGGAGAAGCGATACCGCCAGTTCCACCTCCAGCGCGTCAAAATATCCGCCGGACGCGTCCGCGTACACCGGAATGCCCGCGAGGGTCAGCATCGATTCCACCGGCTTCATGGCGGCGCGGGTGCGGGTCAGCACCACAAAATCCCGGTATTCCAAGGGGCGCTCGCAGCCCCGGCGGGCGTCGTAGTAGGGTGTGCCTACCAGCTGCGCAATGCGCCGGGCAATCAGCGCACCCTCCCGCTCGCCGCTCGTCAGCTCGGCCTCGGGACCCGAAGCCTCCCCGTCCGGCTTTTCGAGGATGTGAACCTCGAGGGGCGGATGAGCCCCTTCAAACGACGCGCCGGGCCGCAGCCGCGAAGCGTCGTCGTACTCGATTTCGGCATCGCCGCCGGTCATCACCCGCTCGAAGGCGCGGTTGGTCAATTCCAGAACCGACGCGCGGGAGCGGAAGTTCTGCTTGAGTGCCACCACGCGCCCGCCATCGCCGCGGCCGAACCGGTGGTATTTTTCGAGGAACAGCGTCGGCTCCGCCTGCCGGAAGCGGTAGATGCTCTGCTTGACGTCGCCCACCATGAAAAGCCGTCCGGGCGCGGCGGCGGCGCGCAGGATCGCCTCCTGCACGCTGCTAACGTCCTGATACTCGTCCACGAACACGTGCCGGTAGCGGGCGCGAAGCGCGGCGGAAACCCGGGGATCGGAGAGGGCGCGAATGGCACGGTGCTCGAGATCGGAATAGGACAGCGCCGATTTATCCGCCTTGAGTGCGTCGAGATTCTCGCCCATCGCGGTCGCGATGCGTCCGAGCGCCCGCAGCGCGGGCGTAAGCGCGCGCATGTCCTCAAGAGCCAGTTCCATCGGCATCAGAACACCCTGTGCGTCGCCGATGAGCTTTTTGGCGGCGTCTCGAAGCGCCTTTGCCTGCGCTTTCAGTGCCTCCTGCCGCTCGTCCGGTTCCGCGCCCTTGGGGCGGCGGATGGCGGCGAAGGGCTTTGCCTTGTACGCCGCGGCCGCTTCGGAAAGCGCCGGATAGCCGGTGGCGGAAAGCATGGCCTCCACGGCGTCCAGATCGCTTGAAAGCGCCGCCGCGTAGGGCGCGGGGCCGTCCGGGTCGTTCGTAAGTTCCAGCGCGTAGGCAAGGCTTGCGCGGGCGTCCCGCAGGCTCGCCCGCGCGGCGCGGGCGAGCTCCTCAAACCATATCGAGCCGTCCGAAAGTGGCAGGTTTTCGCAGGCGTCCTGAAGCCAGCGGGCGGGATCGGCGTTTTCAAGGGAGAACCTGTACATTTCGAGCGCCAGCGCCCCCACGGCCTTAGACGACCGGCCGTAGACGAGCGCGTCCAGATCGTCGCCGCCCTCAGCGTACACCGCCTCCATCGCCTCGCTCAACGCCTCGGCCGCCAGTTGCTTGAGTTCGGGTTCGTCCAGGATGCGAAACATCGGATCGACGCCGGCGGACTCAAAGTGCTCGCGCAGGAGGTCCGCACAGAAGGAATGGATGGTCGAGACCGAAGCGCGCTCCACCTTTTCCAGCTGCGGCGCGTACCGGGGGTCAACTTCAGCGCGGTCGCTCAGTTCCTCTGTGAGCTTTCTGCGCATGTCGGCAGCGGCGGCGCGGGAGAAGGTCACGATCAGAAACTGCTCGATGTCCGCGCCGTCGTCGATCAAAGACAGTACGCGCTCCACCAGCACCGTGGTCTTGCCTGACCCGGCGGCGGCACTTAAGAGCAGGTCTTCGTCCCGCGACTCGATCGCCGCGCGCTGGTCCTCTGTCCACTTCATAAGTACGTCCCCCTTGGTAAAAATGCCCGCTATCGCGGGCATCCGGATCAAAGCAAAGTTCACCACAGGGCTTCAATCGTTCTCGGCGGTATGTACGCCGGGAACGGGATACCCACATCAGTGCAAACAGGATGTGGCGGCTATCCCCGCAGCGTTCGCCGGGGCAGGCTCCTCGCCAACGCGCGGGCTTCGTCCAGTGATGCGACGCCCTCCGCTGCGCCTGCCGAGCGCAGCGAGCAGGCCGCGGCGGCGATGCCGTCCTCGATGCCCGTTAAAAGGCTCTCGCCGTTGTGGGCGGCCAGCAGCACGCCCGCGCAGAAGGCGTCGCCCGCGCCCACCGTGCCCGCGATGAAGCCTGGCGGCAGGAGAAGGCTCGGCGCTTCGAAGTATTCGCCCACTTCGTCGAGACCAAAACCGCCCTCCGGCGCGTGGATGACCGCCCAGCGCCTAACCCCGAGCGCCTTGAGCTTCAGAAGAACCTCCGGCACCCGGTCGATGAGGAGTTCCTCGTTCTCGCCCCGGAGCGGCACGCCCACCGTCTTTCCGGCCTCGATCTCGTTGACGATAAAGTAATCGGTGTAGCGAAGCGCCGGCGTCACAATGGACTTGTAGCGCTCGCCTACCTCGCTGACCACGTCCGCGCTGGTCAGGAGGCCCGCGGCCTGCGCGTCGTGAAGTAGCCGCGCCATCCGCGTACCGTACTCGGGGTCGGGCGCGTCTAGGGCGGGCAATAGCAGGATGTAGCCCGCGTGCAGAATGCGGCAGTCGAGCTTTTGAAGAGGCACGTCGTCCACGTCAAAGGTATCGCCCACGCCGCCGAACACGAGGAAGGTGCGCGCCTTGGTTTCCGGCTCGTACAATACGTCCGTGAACGAGGTCTGCCCTTCACGCTTGACGAAGGAGAGGTCTATGTTTTGATAGGCGGAGAGTTCCTTTACGATCAGGTCGCCCTCGCCGTCAACGCCGATGGCGCCCACCGCCTTGACGGGGAGCGAAGGGTCCAGCCGTGCCAGATCCCGAGCCACGTTCGAGACAGCGCCGCCCAGCGAAAACGTCTTTTCCAGTACCTTGACCAGTTCATGCCGAACGGGAAAACCGGACAGCGGCTTCAAAACGTCCAGAATGATGTTGCCCGCGACGGCGATGCCCCGCTTTACCATCTCTTCAACTCCCCGGCGTATTTTCACACCCACTAATATACATCTTTTCGATGTCGTGCGCAAGGCGTGAGGGCAGGTTCGGGTACTCGTCCGCGCTTAATCATTTTGGCAAAAGGGGTACGATTGCATGGTGGCACTGGGTTTCCTTGACAGGAAATGCCCATAACCTTATAATGGTAAACAATCAGAATAGGCAACAGCCAATCTTTGGAGGGCTTGAATGCGGACTTCTTTTCGGCGTTGGGTCGTCGCCATCTTCTTGATCGCGGCATTTTGCATGATTACGGCTGCGGCGGAGGAATCGACACCCACTGTCAGTGGGCTGAAGCTCAACCGCACCACCTATGCCAATTCGGTGGGCAGGACTTTCAACCTTTACGCCCGCGTGCTGCCCATCAACGCGGCGGCGACCGCGAGGGTCGTTTGGTCGAGCAGCGATGAAAACATCGCCACGGTTGAAGAGATTAGTGAACATTCCAGCCATTGGGCAGAGGTCACCCTGAAGCGTGCGGGCAAGGCGACCATCACCGCGACGTTGGAAGGGACGAACATTCAGAAGACCTGCAAAGTCGATTCCCGCTATACTTCTGTGTCGGCCTTCCGACTTAAGCAGACCACGCTGAACCTGAATCCCAAGGGGGAGTATCAGCTCACGCCGGAGTTCCGGCCCGCAAACGCCACCGATAAGTCGGTGTACTACAGAAGCGCCAACCCCGATGTTGCCTCTGTCGATCCTGATACGGGGCTTGTGACCGCAGGATCCGGCGAAGAGGGGAAAATACAGTCCACATACATTTACGCCTACACCTACAATGGGAAAGGCGCGCGCTGCAAGGTGAATGTCGGCTCCGTATCCGCTGAAAGCGTTTCGATATATAAGCTGGAAAACGGCAAGAAGGTCGCCGTGTTGAATAAAAAAACGGTGACTTTGGCCTACAACCGCCCGGACAAGGCGCTTGAACTGACCGCGACGGTCAGCCCGTCCAACATCTTGGATACCACCGTGGTATGGGAGAGCAGCAACGAAGACGTCGCGAAAATTACCCTTGGAGAGGACAACACCTGCGTTGTCACCCCTGCTGAGCGTGGCGAGGCAATCATCAATGCGAAGGCCGGTGGCAGCGACAAGGTCAAGGCTTCCTTCAAGGTAAATGTGAAGACGGTTCCGGTAAGCAAAATCACGCTGAGCGGCGGCACGACCGTAAACAAAGGGGAGCCCCTGCGCATCGCCGCGACCGTTTCCCCTTCGAACGCCTCGTACCCGGACGTGACGTTCAGCGTTACCAGCAAGAACAGAGAGTACATGACCGTGACCCCGGTAGAGGGGAAGAAGAATTCGGCAGAGGTGATCGCCACGGAGGCGGGCAATTACACCGTCACCGCGAGCGTCGCTGACATCCCGAAGGGCGTCCCTCTCACGGTGGAAGTGCGCGACCCGGATCAGCGGGTCTACCGTGCGCTGGTCGTCGCCGGCTTCTCAAACCCCAAGGGTTCGGGCTACCTGCCCTTCATCACCAACGATGTCAATGGGGTGAGGGATGCTCTGAATAACAGCAACGCAAGCACAGTTCAATATAAGACCATTCAAATGGTTTCTAATCTCAAGGACAAGGCCCAGCTGAACAGTAAGATTCGCGCGGCTTTCAAAGACGCGGATGCGAACGACGTTTCGGTCCTGTACCTCGGCACTCACGGATACATCGGCGGCTATGTGCGCACCCAGTACGGCGCGGTGATCAGGTTCAGTGAGATTCTAGAGTGTCTGAAGTCCGTCAAGGGCGACGTGGTGGTCTTCATGGCCTCCTGCCACAGCGGATACCTCCGAAACTATGCGAAGAGCGCTCTGGGAAGTGCGCGGCTCCGCCGGATCAACATCTTCTGCTCCACCGGGGTGGCGACCTCCAGCCCCTACGTCGGCTACAAGACGTACCCGAGTCTGTCGTACGACCATTTTACAAAGGTGCTTACACAGGCGCTGGGCTTTGATATGATAACCAACACCACCATGGTGATGGCCGCCGACGGCGCAGGGGGCGGAACGGTCGATAACAAGGTGACGCTGGGCGAGCTCGACGCCTACCTGAGAGAGCAAGTGCCGAACAGCGTAAAAGCCAGCCAGAAAAACCATGAGGCCGGTTACCTGAAAAACGGGAATGCGCTTCCTCCTTCCACATGGGTGGCCAATCCAGGGCTCGTGATCGCCTCGCAGGCGGCAGAGGGTTGAAGCAAAAAAGATAACTTGAGCGCGCCGGAGGGTTCCCTCCGGCGCGCTTTGTGCAAAAAAAAGAGGCCCTCAAGCCTCTCGTGATCATTCGTTCCCAGGGTGCCGTTCGCGCCGCTTTTTCACCCGCCGCTCGGCAGGGCGGAAACCTGCGGGTACTTGCTGTCTTCCACTCGGAGGAGGCCTGACATCCGTACGCCGACCCGGAATCCTTTTGTGAAAATGTCGGTAAAAGCGGTCACGTGGCGCACACCCCAGGATAGGAATGCTCACGAAATGATTATAACGGGCGCACCCGCGTTTGTCAACGAGGGACGGGCCGCGAGGACGCGGGAATTTTTAGTGAAGATTCGTCCGAAAAACCTGAACCCGGCGAAAACCGATGCGCCAGGCCAAAGCGGGTTTTTTTTATTCGAGAATTATGGTACAATAGCTTTGAACCGCGCTGCCGCACAGGGCTTCCCTTCGGCGGGCGGAATGGCGTGTTAATCAAGATACGGGAGTGGTTTCATATGGATATCAACGGGATCCGGCAGGCGATCGAAAGCGGCAGGACGGCGCTGGGCATCGAGTTGGGCTCCACCCGCATCAAGGCGGTGCTCGTAAACGAGAAGCACGAGCCGCTGGCCTCCGGCGGCCACGACTGGGAGAACCGGCTTGAGAACGGCGTATGGACCTACAGCCTCGAGGATGTTTGGGCGGGCCTTCAGGATTCGTTCCAAAAGCTGCGCCAGAACGTTTCGGAAAAGTACGGCGTTGCCCTCGATGGCGTGGGCGCGATCGGCGGCAGCGCGATGATGCACGGCTACTTGGCCTTTGACGCGGCGGGCAATCTGCTTGCCCCCTTCCGCACCTGGCGCAACACCACCACCGGCCCCGCAGCGGCGGAACTGACGGAGCTTCTGGGCTTCAACATCCCGCTGCGCTGGTCCATCGCGCACCTGTATCAGGCGGTTCTAAACGGCGAAGACCATGTCGGCAAGGTGGACTTCATCACCACGCTGGCGGGCTACGTGCATTGGAAGCTGACGGGTGAGAAGGTGCTGGGCGTGGGCGACGCCTCCGGCATGTTCCCCATTGACAGCACGACCTTTGATTACGACAAGGGCATGCTGGATGCGTTCCAGGCGCTGGTCGCGCCCCGGAAGCTGCCCTGGACGATCGATAAAATCCTGCCGAAGGTGCTCTCCGCGGGCGAGGACGCGGGCAGGCTGACCGGAAAAGGGGCGAAGCTTCTGGATCCGAACGGCGCGCTGCCCTCCGGCATCCCCATGTGCCCGCCGGAGGGCGACGCGGGCACCGGCATGGTGGCGACGAATTCCGTCGCGCCCCGCACCGGCAACGTGTCTGCGGGCACGTCGATCTTTGCGATGATCGTGCTGGAGAAGGCGCTTTCGAAGCTGCACACAGAGATCGACATGGTCACCACCCCCAGCGGCATGCCGGTGGCGATGGTGCACTGCAACAACTGCTCCTCCGACATCGACGCCTGGGCTGGGCTGTTCCAGGAGTTCGCGAAGGGGCTGGGCGTGGAAATGAAGCTGGGCAAGGTGCTCGACCAGCTGTTCTTCAAAGCGCTGGAGGCCGACAAGGACGCGGGCGGCCTCGTCTCCTACAACTACGTATCCGGCGAGCCGCTGACCGGCCTCGACGAAGGGCGTCCGCTGTTTGTGCGTATGCCGGACGCGCGCTTTTCGCTGGCCAACTTCATGCGCGCGCACCTGTACTCGGCGCTGGGTGCGCTGAAGCTGGGCATGGACATCCTACTGGATGAGGAAAAGGTCGCCATCGACAAGATCTACGGCCACGGCGGCTTCTTCAAGGCCAAGGGCGTGGGCCAGAGCGTTATGGCCGCTGCCATCCACGCGCCGGTCACGGTGATGGAGACGGCAGGAGAGGGCGGCGCCTGGGGCATCGCGATCCTGGCGGCCTACCTTGCCAACAAGGCGGAGGGTGAGAAGTTCGAGGATTACCTTGAAACGAAGGTCTTCGCCGGCATGGCGGGGGACACCCTCGCGCCCGACCCGGCGGATGAGAAGGGCTTCTCGAAGTTCATGGACCGCTACGTGGCAGGCCTCGCTGCGGAGAAGGCGGCGGTGGAGTCGCTGAAGTAGGCTGCCGCTGGAACAGGAGCAAACGAAAGGGATCCCGCACGATGATGGCGGGATCCCTTTTTGAATAACCGGTTTGACTACTTTTCCGGCAGGTCGATGGCGTCCAGCGGGCGGAGCAGGTGGACGCGGGCGCCTACGTCCCGCGCGGCGGCGAGAATCGCGGCCTCGTCGCAGCCGTTGATGTCGTACAGGTCCCAGTGCATGGGAATGTACAGCGCGCCGAGCCGCGCAGCCAGCCGCGCCGCCTCGGCTTCGTCGATGTTCCCGATGATGCCCGCATCTGTGCGGGCATCATCGCGCCCATTGGCGGGGAGCAGCACCACGTCCGGCCTCTCGGCCTCGAGGCGCTCTGCGAGCCCGTCGTACAGGCTCATGTCTCCGGCAAAGAACACTTTGAGGCCACCCGCCTCGATCAGGTAGCTCAGTTCCCGATAATCGCCCGCGTCGTCCCGGTGAAGCTCCGTGTGGGCGCAGGGAATCGGCATGATGGCGGCGGAGCCGATGACAAAAGGCTCGTCGGCTCGCGCGCGGAGGATGTGTTTTACGCCCAGGTCTTCGAGCAGCGCGCATTCCGGCGCGGGCGCGGCGATGGGCGCTTCACCGCCGGATTCGGCGTAAGCGCTGATCGTCCACGGGTCCAGATGGTCGCCGTGGCTGTGGGAGACGATCACGCCGTCTGGGTTCAACTGGGCGAGGGTCGCCGGCGCGGGATAGCGCCGCTTCCACGGCGTCTCCGCGCTGAAGAAGTTTCTGTCTACATAGTCGGACAGGTAAGGGTCAGTGACGATGCGGCTGCCCGCCGCCTCCAGAAGAAACCCGCATTGGCCGAG
Organism: Bacillota bacterium; assembly: GCA_023443705.1. GTDB lineage: Bacteria > Bacillota > Clostridia > Christensenellales > Aristaeellaceae > JAEZHK01. The sequence goes on from JAEZTD010000050.1 coordinate 25,607, forward strand.
GTAGGTGATCCGCAAACGCATCCCTCCCGTTTTTCCTTTTTAATTATGACGCATTTCGCTCCCTGTGGTTCCTCGAAAGGCGCCCAAAAGATGGCTCATACCCGGTTTGGCAACAATTGCCTGCCGGGCGAAGACGCCCGGCAGGCAGGCTGGTCGTGTGAACCGAGGGGAAGGAAGCAATGTCGATCGCGACAGGCTACCGCGCGTTCAATTGCGCGACCATCGCTTCCAGATCGTCATATGTGAGCGCGCCACCTGTGAAGCTGATGACGCTTCGAAGCGGGGAGTAGCCCAGCATTGCCTGAAGCATTTCCGGAGAAATGGCGCTCTGCGCCACGTCGCTGCCCGCCTGGCCGCCGCCGAGGGTCTGGGTCATCTGATCGAGGAGGGGCTTCAGGATCATCTGGGCTTTTTCGTCCTTCATCAGATCGGAGAAGATCGAGTTGACCGAATAGGTGACCGGGATTTCGGTGGTCGATGTAACGCTGAGCGCCGCGCGAAGCGCGATGTCCCGGCTGGAATGGCCGATCTCGACGAAGAAGTCCCCCGTTTCCGCGTACCAGTCGTGGATCGCTTCGCTCCAGTAGGCGAAATCGCGCTTGGAGAGCGTGAACGAAACGTCCACTTCCTCGCCGGGCTCAAGATGCACCTTTTCGAAGCCCCGGAGTTCCCGAACTGGGCGGAAGACGCTGCTTTCGACATCCGAAACGTAGAGCTGCACCACGTCCTTGCCTGCGACGGAGCCGGTGTTTTTCACGGTGACGGTGGCGGTCACGGTATCGGTATCGACGATGCTGTCCGCGCTCAGGCGCAGGTTCGAGTATTCAAAGGTGGTGTAGGAGAGGCCGAAGCCGAAGGGAAACAGCACGTCCAGCTTCTTTTTGTCGTAATAGCGGTAGCCGACGAACACGCCCTCCCGATAATTGGCCACGTCGCCCTCACCGCCGTAGGACAGGTAGGAGGGGTTGTGCTCCATTTTGAGCGGGAAGGTCTCCGGCAGTTTTCCACACGGGTTTTGGCGGCCGAAAAGCACGTCCGCCGTTGCGCCGCCCACCGCCTGGCCGCCCAGATAAGCCTCGATCACCGCGCGCACGGAGCCGATCCACGGCATTTCAATGGGCGAGCCGTTGTAGAGCACCACCACAGTGTTCGGGTTGGCCTTCGCGACGCGCTCGATGAGCGCCTCCTGGCAGGCGGGCATGCGCATGTGGGTGCGGTCATAACCTTCGGACTCAAAGGCGTCCGGGAGCCCCGCCACGATCACCGCGCATTCGGCAGCGCTTGCGACCGCCACCGCCTCGCGGATCATCGCCTCGTCGATTTCATCCCGGTCGGTGCGGTAGCCGTCGGCGTAGGTGACGCCCGGAACGCCCGCCAGCGCGTCGATCAGCGAGGTGACCTTGAAGCTGTTGATGTGGGAGCTGCCGCCGCCCTGGAACCGGGGCTCCTTCGCGAAGCGGCCGATGACCGCCACCCGCTCGCCCTTCGAGAGGGGCAGGAGGCCGTCGTTTTTGAGCAGCACCATGCACTCGGCGGCGAGTTTGCGCGCCAGCGCGTGCTGGGCTTCCTTGTCCCAAGGCGTCTCGGGTCTGGCGTTTTCGAGGTAGCGGTCGTTGACTTCAAGCACCCGCTCCGCCGCCTGATCCACCAGTTTTTCATCCAGTTTCCCACCGCGCACCGCCTCCACGATGCGCCGGTCGTTGACGCCGCCGGAGCCGGGCATTTCAAGGTCCAGTCCCGTGGCGACGCCCTTCACCCGGTCGTTGACCGCGCCCCAGTCGCTCACCACATAGCCGTCGAAGCCCCACTCGCCGCGGAGGAGATCGGTCAGAAGCCACGGATGCTCCGACGCGTACACGCCGTTCAGCCGGTTGTAGGAGCACATCACCGTCCAGGGTTTGGCGCGCTTTACCGCGGCTTCAAAAGCGGGCAGGTAGATCTCGCGCAGCGTGCGCTCGTCCACCCGGGAATCGGAGGACATGCGCCGGTGCTCCTGGCTGTTGGCGGCGAAGTGCTTGATGGAGGTGCCGATGTTCCGGCTCTGTACGCCATCGATCACGCTGACGGCGGCCTCGCCCGCGAGGTACGGATCCTCGCTGAAGTATTCGAAATTCCGCCCACACAGCGGCGAGCGCTTGATGTTGACCGCCGGGCCCAGCACCACGGAGACCTTTTCGTGCTGACAGGCGTCGCCCACGGCCTCGCCGAGCCTGCGGATCAGGTCCCGGTCAAACGAGGCGGCGGTGGCGCAGCCCGCCGGAAAGCAGACGGCCTCGATGCTTTCGTTGATGCCCAGATGGTCGCCGTCCTCCCGCTGCTTGCGAAGGCCGTGGGGGCCGTCGGAGACCATCACGCCCGGCACGCCCAGCCGCTCTACGGCCTTTGTATGCCAGAAGTCCGCGCCGGACAGTAGCGAAGCCTTTTCCTCCAGCGTCATCCGGGCGACCAGTTCTTCCACGTTCATGGCTCACGTTCCTTTCCACATCGGTGGTTCCGCTTCAAGGGTTCGGCACCTTCGAAGCGAATGCCTTTCCGGTGCGCTTGCGCGCACCGGAAAGGCGATGGGGCTTTACTTTACGGTGGAGAGATCCCACGGCTCATAGATCTTCGGTACGTCGCTGATGAGGCGCCGCGTGTAGGCCGCTTTCGAGTGCAGGATCACCTCGTCTGCGGTGCCGGATTCCACGAATTTTCCGTGCTCCATGATGTACACGCTGTCCGAGATGTAGTAGGCAAGGCCGATGTCATGGGTGATAAAGATGATGGTCATGCCGATCTCGCTCCGAAGGTTAAGAAGCATGTCCAGGATCGTCGCGCGGGAACAGGCGTCGATCATTGACGTGGGCTCGTCCGCCAGAAGGATTTTCGGCCTCAGAAGAAAGATGCGGGCGATCATCAGCCGCTGCATCTGGCCGCCGGACAGCTCGAAGGGGTATTTGTTGGTCAGCTCCGCGAATTTCAGGTTGACAAAGGAGCAGGCCTCCTCCATCAACTCTAGCTTCTTCTTTTTGGTGAGGTGTCGTCCGCCGCGCATGTTTATACAGTCGAGCAGCACCGTGTCGATCTTGTTGAACACATTGAAGGACGAAAACGGGTCCTGAAAGATGGCCTGGATGCCCTTCCAGTACTCGCGCTTCTTGCGGGCGGTGGAGATATCCCGGGGCTTGCCCTGAAAGAGGATTTCGCCCTTCGTAACACTGGTGAGCCCCAAGAGCATCTTGGCCAGCGTGGTTTTGCCGCTGCCGGATTCGCCAACGATGGAGATAAGCTCACCTTCGCGGAACTCGAAGTCCACATTGTCCACGGCGGTGACGGCCTTAGCGCCCGTGCCGAAGATCTTGGATACGTTCTTGCCACTCAGGCACAGAGGGCTATTGGCGCTCATGCTCGTACACCTCCCGCAAGTTACTCTCGGAGTGGCCGCACCGGTAGGCGCGTCCACCGGGCAGCTCCAGCATGGGGATCTCGTGCACCCGGCAGGCGGGCACCACGTACTTGCAGCGGTCGGCGAAGCGGCAACCCGAGGGGGGCTTCTTCAGGTTGGGCGGCGTGCCGGGGATGGCGGTCAGCTCGTGGCCGCGCACGCCCTCTTCAGGCACAATGATGGAGCCCATCAGGCCCTTTGCGTAGGGGTGCAGCGGGTCGAACACCATCTCCTTCGCGGTGCCCTTTTCCACCATCTGCCCGGCGTACATGACCATGATGTCGTCCGTCACGTTGTACAGGAGCGGCAACTCGTGGGTGATGAAGATCATGCCCTTGATGTATTCCTTTTCCATGAGGTTCCGGAGCATCTTGATGACCATCTTCTGGCTGGTCACGTCGAGGGCGGAGGACGGCTCGTCCGCGATCAGCACCTTGGGCTTCAGGATGGTCGAGATCGCGATGACGGTGCGCTGCTTCATGCCGCCGGACAGCTCCACCGGGTGGCGATTTAGGACCTCCGGCGGCAGGCCCAGTTCGCTGAAGCGCTCGCGGGCCATGTCGTAGATGTCCTTTCGGCTCATCTTCGGGTCGTGGGCATGGATGACGTCTTCGATAAAGCGGATAATTTTGCGGGTTGGGTTCAGCGCGTTCATGGCCGCCTGGGGGATGTAGGCGATTTCGGTGCCCAGAACGCTTTTGCGTACGTCGTCCGGGTCCATGCCGGAGATGTTCTTTCCATCGATGATGATCTCACCGCTCGTATAGTGCAGCGGGGCGAAGTAGTAGCCCATCAGGCTCAGTGCCAGCGTGGACTTGCCGCAGCCGCTTTCGCCGGCGATGCCTAGCGACTTGCCTTCTTCGATCTTCAGGGAAACATGGTCCACCGCGTACACATCCTCGCGGAATCGGGTGATGTACTTGGTGGTCAGTTCCCGGACTTCCAGTATCGTCTTTGACATGTCGGCCTCCTAATCCCTCAGGGTGGGGTTGAACACCTGATCCAGGCCCGTGTTCATCAGGTTCAGCGAGAACGAGATGAGCGCGATGCTCAGGATCACGGGGAAATACGCCCACCATGAGCCGTTGAGGTGCGCGGAGTAAAGCATCGCCCAGTTCATCATCAGCCCCAGCGTCGGGATTTCGGTGGTCTTGGGGCCGAGGCCAAGGAGCGACAGTTGCGCCTCCGCCAGGATGGCCGACGAAATCTGCAGGATGAACGCCATGACCACATAGGAGGCGATGTAGGGCAGGATGTCCGTCATGATGATTCGAAAGAGGCTGTGCCCGGATAGCTTAGACAAATTCACATGGTCGCGGTTCCGAAGGGAAATGACCTGCGACCGAACCGCCCTCGCCGTCCAAACCCAGGAGGTGAGGCCGATGACCAGCGCCACCGTCACCGCGCCGCGCTGTTCCTGCCCGATGGAGTAGGAGATCAGGATCAGCAGCACAAAGGAGGGGATGACGGTGAAGATGTTGGTGATGAACATCACGATTTCGTCCACGATGCCCCCGATATACCCGGCCAGGAGCCCGAGGATAAGGCCGATCAGGGTGGCGATCGCGCCTGCGATCAGGCCGATGCGAATCGATGTGCCACAGGCGGAGACCAGCTTTTTCAGCGTGTCCGCGCCGAAATTGTCCGTACCCAGCGGCAAGGTCTTTACGTTGGCCACGTCCGAAACGTTGACGTAGTCGGTCTTGGCGATTTTCGACTTTTCCTTAAGTGCCCCGGTGTCGTCGGGTTCGGAGACGGTCAGAGACGATGCGCTGTTGGCGGCGAGGATGGAGTTGTTGAGCCGCACGTAGTAGTTGCGCATGGCTTTGGTCATGCCCTTGGGGCGGATGGCCGGGTCGTAGTGCGCGTGCCACTTTTCGAGCAGCGCCTCGGTGTCTGTCAGGTCAAGGCCCATCACGTCCACCTCGGCGGCGGAAAACCAGTTCAACATGTTGACCCGGTCTTCATCCGACAGGAACGTGGCGAGGCGGTTGGCTTCCGCCTCCGGCAGCGTAAAGGTGGAGGCCTTGGTGCCCAGGCTGTCGTACAGCGACACGTAGGTGCCGGGCTTTGCGAAGGTGCCCAGGCCGATCATCTGCAGCGGGTCGCCGGGGTTCACCAGCGGATAGATCAGCATCGTCAGAAGAATTGCCGTAAGGATCACAAAGCCAACCACAAATTTTGAGGAGTGGAATACCTGGCGAAGTGTGTTTTTCATCTGCGCCCCTCCTAATCAAACTGCGCGGCCTTGACGCGCGGGTCGATCAGGCCGTAGACAATGTCCAGCACGAAGGTCGCCACCAGCACCATCACGGTGATGATGAGCGTCGTTCCGGAGATCAGCGGATAATCCGCCATGGTGATGCCCTGCAGCATCGCCGTGCCGAGGCCCGGATAGCTGAAGATGATTTCCGCCACCAGTGCGCCGCCGATCATGGTGCCGATGGAGAGCGCGAGGCCCGTCACCTGGGGCAGCATCGCGTTTCTGAATACATAGGACACGATTTTGCGGTCCTTGATGCCCAGAAAGCGGCTGTATTTGACGTAGTCGGCGTTGAGCTCGTAGATGGACATTGAGCGCATGCCGACGGCCTGGCCGCCGATGGACACCAGCACGATTGACCAGAAGGGCAGCTGATAGTGCTGAATTACCGATTTTATGAAATTCCAGCTCATGTTGGGGAGCATGTTATAGCTGTACCCGCCTGCAATGGGTGCAACCTTCAGGTTGACGGCGAAGACCACGAGCAGGATAACGGCTAGGCCGAAGGCGGGGATGCTGCTCAGGAAGAGTGTGACGGGCATGACAAACTTGTCAAAGCCCTTTCGGATGTATGCGGCCAGCGCGCCCAGGATGTTGCCCAGGAGCCATCCGACGATGATCGCCGGAAACTGCAGCGCGATCGTCCAGCCGACGGCGCTTTTGATGATTTCCGAGACGGGCCTCGGGTATTGGCTGAAGGAAAGGCCGAAGTCGCCGCGCAGCACGTTTTTAATATAGAGGAGGAACTGCTCGACCATCGGCTTCTTGGTGCCGAACTGCTCGGCGTAGCTGTCGTAGATCATCTTGACGGCGGAGGCGTCGGACAGGCCCTGCGCCGATTTGGCGGTGATGGCCGCCACCGGATCGCCCGGCATCAGCCGCGGCAGGATGAAGTTGAGGAGAACGGCCACGATGAAGGTGATGACAAACCAGAGGATTTTTTTGCCGAAGTACTTCCGATAGCCCTTCATAATATACCCCCCGCTGTTGGAAGCGGCCATGCCCGAGCGCGCTCGGACATGGCCGCCTCGTCACGTTAATAGATTAGGGGTTGACCAGTTCCACCTCATAGAGCGCCGCGATGCCGTAGCCATCGGTGCAGTCCGACGGCGGGATGTTGCGGCCATCCTCGGAATCGGGGAAGTTGGTCCAGACGGACTCATTGACCGCGTGGAACTTGTCCGGGCGGTACATGAGGGAGAAGGAGGGCACCTCGGTCAGGTAGATCTTGACGGCCTCGGTGTACAGAGCCTTCAGCTCGGCCGCGTCGGTGGTCGTCGGGATGACCTTGATGATCTCGTCGACCCGGTCGTTGGCGAAGTGGCCCCAGTTGCCCGCCCAGTTGCTCTCGACGCCGTTGTATTCGCTGGACATCAGGAAGCGCACGCGGCTCCAGGGCTGCGCCGGGGTGGCCGATTCGGTCCACATCATGAAGATGTCATAGTCGGTCTGCTTGGCGGAGGTGACGACGGTCTGGTACACGCTCCACTCGGGGAACTCGGTGGTCAGCTCGATGCCGATTTCCTTGCCGGCGGCGGCGACGATCTCCATCGCGGCCATCCAGTCGGTCCAGCCGTTCGGGCAGCAGGCGGTGAAGGCCAGCTTCTCGCCGTTGAGTTCGCGCCAGCCGTCGCCGTCGGAGTCCACGATGCCCGCATCGTCCAGAAGCTTGTTGGCGCCTTCGATGTCCTTGCCGATCCACTGCAGATCTTTCACCGCGTCGTGGTCATAGGCGGCCTGCTCGCCGGGGGTGGGGTTCATGAGGGAGCGCGGCACGTCCGCAAAGGTCGGGCTCTGGCCGGTCATTGCGTTCTGGTTGATGGCGTCGTAGTCCACCGCCATCGCGATGGCCTTGCGGATCGCCACGTTCTGAAGCGCCGGGATGTCCAGGTTGAACCAGGCGGTGGGCATGTTGACGCAGATGCCCCAGGGCGCCTCGTCCATGTAGGTGGAGATCGGGAGGCCGTCCTTCAGCCACAGATCCTGGATGTTGGCGATGAACTGCTGGTTGACGTCGATCTCGCCGGCCTTAAAGGCGGTTTCGGCGGCGGGGTTGTCGGCGTAGATGGTGTGGGCGATGTACTTGGGCACCGGGAGCTTGCCCCACATGGAGGCATCCTGGCCCCAATAGTTGTCGTCGCGGATGAGGACGACCTTCTGGTCGTCGGCATAGTACTTGGTGTAGGGGCCGGACCAGACGACGTCGTCCGCCGGATCCTGCTTCATGGCGGTGGCGTCGCCGCCGGTGCGCGCTTCCAGCTTCTCGATCCAGGCCTTCTGCACGATGTACATGTCCTCAAGGAAGCAAATCAGCTGCAGCGGGTTGACCGCAACGCCGCTGTCCGTCAGCTTGGCCTTGATGGTGAAGGTCTTCTCGTCCACCGGCACGATGGCCTCAATGAAGGGCTTGTAGGTGTTGCCGCGGGTGTTGCCGATCTTGATGCCGGTCTCGAGCGTGTACGCCACGTCGGCGGAGGTGATCGGCGTGCCGTCGGACCACTTGGCGGCGGGCTTGATCTTGACGGTCATCTCGGTCATGGCGTCGTTCCACTGATAGTCGCCATCCGCGATGAGGGGCGTCAGCGAGCCGTCCAGCATGTTGTACATGTAGAGCGTCTCGAACATGATGATGCGGCTGCCGCTGACCGACTGGGTGACGGCCATGGCGTTGTTCATGTCGTCGGACAGCGGGTTCCAGCCGTTGACCGAGCCCCACTGCTGGCCGCCGAAGTACATCGTCTCGTTGCGGGGAAGTTCCGCAACCGTCTGGGCGCTGGCAATCATCGGCAGCGCCAGCATCAGCGCAAGCAGGAGTCCAAGGAGTCTACGTGTTTTCATGATCCAATCCCTCCATAAAGATGATCGATATGGCATGAGGCCATGGAACCCGAATTCATCGCGCCTGTCCGCCGGATTCTGGCGGCTGCGCCGTGTGGAGTGGGACTGCAGAACCGAAACCGTTTTCGATCTTGCGCTAAAAAAAGTGCTGCGCACCATCGCGCCGGGCTTTTCTATCAAAAAACCGGTTGTGGAGTAGGGGCTAGCAATCCTGCTCTGGGCGGTGAATCTAAACGACTCGGAATCGTTTACGTTATTATAACCTGAACGCGTATGCTCTGTCAACGATTTTCACCAATACGGAAGAAGTTTTTTTGACTTAATAATTATACTTACTAAAGAATGCGGAGGGGCGGCCCTCAAACCGCCCCGTGATCAAATTTTTGGAACGCACGCGAAAAGGAGTTCCACCGTTTTCGAAGCTATGGATGGATTTTCGTAAAATCCATGTA
>JAEZTD010000115.1 GCA_023443705.1 Bacillota bacterium
ACGCCGGCGAACAGCACCGAGTGGCTGACCGCGCCGTAGACCTCGCACCCCTCCGTGACCATGCAAGCCGTCACCTTGGCGCTGCTTCCAATGAAGTGGGGTGGCATGATGGGGTTTCGGGCGTAGATGCGCCAGCGCCTGTCGTAAAGGTTGAAAAGCGGCGGGTCCATGATGAGGTCCATGTTGGCCTCCCAGAGGCTGTAGATGGTGCCCACGTCCTTCCAGTAGTCCTGAAAGTCGTAGGCCATCAGCTTTTGCCGGTCCGCGAGCATCTTGGGGATGATGTTCTTGCCAAAGTCGTTCGAGGATTTTTTGTCCGCCTCGTCCGCGACCAGGTATTCCTTCAAAATCTTCCAGCTGAACACGTACACGCCCATGGAGGCGCGGTTCGACTTGGCCTTGGCGGGTTTTTCTTCAAACTCTGTGATGCGACCGTTCTTGTCCGTGTTCATGATGCCGAACTGGTCCGTGACCTCCCACGGCACAATGCGCACGGCGATGGTGGCGGCGGCTTTGTTCTCGATATGGGACTGCAGCATCTTGTTGTAGTCCATCTTGTAGATGTGGTCGCCGGACAGGATCAGGACGTACTCCGGGTCGTATTGCTCGATGAAGCTGATGTTCTGGTAGATGGCGTTTGCGGTGCCGCGGTACCACTCCCCCACCTTGCCCTTGACGTAGGGTGGCAGTACAAACACGCCGCCGTTGGTGAGGTCAAGGTCCCAAGGTTGGCCGGAGCCGATGTAGCGGTTGAGCTCCAGAGGCTGATACTGGGTCAATACACCCACGACATCGATTCCGGAGTTCGCGCAATTGGACAGCGGAAAATCGATGATGCGGTATTTTCCGCCGAACGGTACGGCGGGCTTGGCGACCGTTTTCGTGAGCAGCCCCAGCCTTGATCCCTGCCCCCCGGCCAGAAGCATGGCAATGCAGGTTTTTTTGAGCATTTGCTTCATCTCCTTTGGTTTGGTGCGGCCCCTTAATGTTAATAATATGAATAACCAGTTGATAACATTATACACGATGCGCGGTTCAATTGCCACCCTATTTTTTCAAATCCAAGTATGAATTGTGCAAAAAAAGGGCGGCGTTTTCGCCACCCTTTTCCCAAATTGTCAAAACCGTTTAGGGCATTAAGCCACCAGACCGATCAGCGCCTTCGCAAGATCCGCCGCGGAGGCCGCGTCGGGCGAATAGCCGTCGGCGCCCACTTCGTCCGCGAAGGACTGGGTCACCGGCGCGCCGCCGATCATGATCTTGACCTTGTCGCGCACGCCCGCCTCGCGGATGGCGTCGATGGAGAGCTTGATCGAGGGCATCGTGGTGGTGAGCAGCGCGCTCATCCCCAGAATCTGCGCGCCCTGGTTCGTCGCGGCGTCGATGAACGCCTCCGGCGAAACGTCCACGCCCAGGTCGATCACCGTGAAGCCAGCGCCTTCCAGCATCATGATGACGAGGTTCTTGCCGATGTCGTGCAGGTCGCCCTTGACGGTACCCACCGCGACCACGCCGCGGGACTGGGCGTTGGCGTCAGCAAGGAGCGGCTTCAAGATTTCGGTGCCGGTCTTCATCGCACGGGCTGCGATGAGTACTTCGGGCACGTACACCTCGTTGTTCTTGAACAGCACGCCCAACTCGTTCATGCCGACGATCAGGCCGTCGTTGAGAATCGACTCCGCGGTAACGCCCTCGGCGATCGCTTCGGTTACAAGCGTCTTGACAATCTTCGCGCGGCCAGCCTTAACAGCGTCCGCGATGGCGCGAAAGTCCGCCATACAATCCCCTCCGAAAATATCATGTTGGGCCACGCCCTTGGTTTTAGTATAGCACAAAAAAGGAGAAAGAATCATAGGAAAATCCCTCTAATACGTGTAATTTTTTTAGATTTATGTTACAATGGCCGCAGGGGTGATGAAATGCAGAAGGAACCCATCCGGGAGCGCGCCCGCGCGCTGGGCGCCGTAACGGGGCTTCCGGTTCAAGTGCTGGACGAAAACGGCCGCGCCGAACGGCTGGGCGGGCCGTGCGACTATTGTAAGATCTTCAAGCGCTACCTCAAGCAGGGCGAGACATGCGAAAGCCTTCACTCGCTGGCCAGCCGAAGGGCGATGGATCTGGGCGAATCCTACATTTTTACCTGTCACGCAGGGGTCTACCACATTGTGATGCCGCTGGTCTCGGGCTGCGAATTCGTGGGGGCGGTACTCCTGGGTCCATTCATTCTTGGGGCGATGGACTCCACGCTTCTTCAGGAGGTCGCGGGGCGCTACCACCTGCCTGTCGACGCACTCCTCGATATGTACGACGCGGCCGGCTCGCTCAAAACCCTTTCCACGGAAGAGGCCGGCGCGCTGCTTCGGATGGTGCGCTATCTGTTCTGCCCCTCGGAAGCCCCAGCTCTGGATGATCGCCGCGGACGGGCGCAGCAGCAGAGCCGAATCGGCGAGTCCATCCAGACCTACAAGGGGTTTCAGGAGGCGGGCCTCGCATATCCTCTGGAAAAAGAGCGGGCGCTGGTTCGCCATGTGCGCTCTGGCGACGTCGCCGAGGCCAAGGCGCTTCTGAATGACCTGTTGGGTTACGCGCTGTTCGCCAGCGGCGGCACGCTTGAGGTGGTCAAGGCGTGTACGGCCGAACTCTGCGCACTGCTCTCGCGCGCGGCCATCGAGGGCGGCGTGGAAACGCTGGACGCGCTGGCGATGAACCGCTCGTTCATGCGCTCGCTGTGGCAAGCGGCCACGGTGGAAGATTTGTGCTATCACATGCAGGAGGCCGTCGAGCGCTTCTGCCATAGCGCGTTTCCCCCAACCAATCCTGCGGAGCGGGATGTGATCCAGCAGGCGACGCGCTACATCATGATTCATTTCGCGGAACCGCTGACGCTTCTGGACGTCGCGAAGAGCGTACACCTGAGCGAGAGCTATTTCTCGTCGCTGTTCAAAAAAGGTTGCGGCGCTTCCTTCAGGGAGTATCTGAACGCGGTGCGGGTGGACGAGGCCAAGCGCCTGCTCGAGCTGATGCAGCAATCGGTCACCGAAATCGCGCTGGCCGTCGGTTTTGAAAGCCAGAGCTACTTCTCCAAGGTGTTCCGGGCAGTGGTGGGCATGACGCCAAAGGAGTACCGCATGAAAGTACATGCAAATACACGCAGCCCTCAGCCTTAAGCCATGGATTTTTTCATGCGCGGCACAGTTTTTCGGCTCCGATTCCCCGATGGATTCGGAGCCGGCGTGCTTTTGCCTTTCGGGCGGTTTCTTCGAAACACCTGGCCCTACCACCTCCGCGCGGGCGCCTGTTGCTTCCGCTTCCATATAATGATGGCGCGCTGTAACGACATGCTCCGACTGCTTTCCCCACAACTGTGCCGTCTGCGTTTCATTCCTGCATATTTCGCGTAAACATGCATGTCCGTGAATTTATCCCTTCATTTTCAGCGATACCGCTCCAGTCAAACCAGCGAATGCGCATATTCCCGCTTGCAAATATGCCATGTGCGGCGTATAATGATTTCATCACTTGCAAGGAGGGAAACCCATGAAGAAGGTTCTGGCTCTGGTTCTCGCCCTCATGCTGATTGTTCCCGCGGTCGCGCTCGCAGAAGACGTTGTGAAGATCGGCGTCTTTGAACCCGTGACCGGCGAAAACGGCGGCGGCGGCTTCCAGGAAGTTCTGGGC
>JAEZTD010000072.1 GCA_023443705.1 Bacillota bacterium
GGCCGGGTCGGTGGTGTTGAGCCAGTTCTCCATGAACTCCTGGCTCTTGGCGTTCGACCAGTCGGTCTGGAAGGGCTCGTGCACCTGCTCGAACTGGGCGGCGTAGGCAGAGGCGTTCAGCACGTCCATCATGCCCTTGGTGCGCTGCACGCTGACAGTGGAGCTGTCGCCGATGAAGGTCATGAACTGCAGCTTCTCGCCGGCGTCCAGGCGGTCCTTGAAGTAGTTGATGAGGTATTCGCCCATCAGGTTGCCGATCTTCTCGTTGTCGCCCATGATCTCGGCGGTAAGGCCGGTGAAGTCGGGGATCAGGCGGTCATAGATGACCAGCTTGACGCCCGCGTCCACGACGGTCTGGGCGGTGGAGCGCAGCTGCTCGCCTTCGAGTGGCCACAGCATGATGACGTCCGGGCCCCAGGTCAGGATGTCTTCGATGACGGCGATCTGCTTGGCCGCTTCGCCGCCGACGCCGAACTTGAACTCCACCTCGTCGCCGAGGGCAGCCTTCTGGACTTCGATCTCGGCCTGGGCCTGGGCGATGGAGTCACCGGTGAAGCCGTGGTCGCCGTCCGGCGTTACGACGCCGATCTTGAGGGCGTAGGCGCTCGAGAACGACAGGAGCAGCATGAGGGACAGGGTAAGCGCGACGAGTTTCCGCATGGTATTACCTCCCGCTGAGTTGTTATGCTCACCGGCCCTGGCAGGCCGAGAGTTTCGATGGGGGCGCGGAGGATTCGCGGACGATCAGCCGGTGGGGCAGGAGAACCTCCCGGTCAAGGGGCGCGCGGCTGATCGCGGCTTCAAGCATCTGCATGGCCTTTTCGCCGATATCGGTGCAGGGCTGCGCGACGGTGGTCACATGGGGATGAAACATGGTGGTGTGCTCCACATCGTCAAACCCGACGACCGTCACGTCCTCCGGCACCCGGAGCCCCATTTCGCGGGCGCTGGCGATGGCGCCCAGCGCCAGCATGTCGGAGACGCAGAGGAGCGCCGTCGGCCGGTCGGGCATCAGAAGGAGATCCCGCGCTGAATCGAAGCCGCTTTTGAAGCTGTAATCCGCCGCACCGCGGCGAATGTAATCCTCCCGAACGTCAAGGTTCGCTTCCTGGAGCGCGTCCCGGTAGCCGGAGAGGCGTAGCGCCGTGGAAATGTACTGGTTTTGGCTAGACACAAGGCCGATGCGCTCGTGGCCCAGCCAGATCAGGTGCGCCATCGCTTCGCGTGCGGCGGCGTAGTTGTCGATGGAAACCCGGGGAAGGGGAAGCATTGGGTCAAACTCCGAACTCTGCACCAGCGCGAATTTTTCCGCGTAGGGCTGAAGCCAGCCGGATGCCCGCTCCGTGGCCAGGAGGATCGCCCCGTCGGCCTGCCTGCGAACGAGCATGTCCAGAACGCGCTTCGTCTCCGCCCGGTCGCTGCCGGTGTCGCAGAGGAAGGCGCTGTAACCCATCCGGTGGGCGGCCTTGCCGATGCCCGCGATGATGTGCGTGTAGTAGGGATTTGTGATGTTGGGCGCGACAATCAGGATGATGCGGCTCTCGTTCAGGCGCAGGTTCCGCGCCGAAACGTTGGGCGCGTAGGAGAGGGCCTCCACCGCCGCGCGAACCCGTTCGGCGGTTGCCGGGCTTACCTGTCCCTTGCCGTTGAGCACGCGGGAGACCGTCGCCACCGATACGCCGGCGGCCTTGGAAACATCCAGAATCGTCGCCATAATCCTCCGCATCCCGGGCGAGGGGCGAGGCCCCCCGAAAACGGCGCCGGGCATTCCGTAATCGTTTACATAAATGTAGCACGAAATTCGTTAACCGTCAAGGATGAATTTGGCGCTATTGGAGATAAACGAAAGAAATCGGTCAGAGAAGTGTCTGTATTTTCCTTTCGGCCATGTAAGAAAGCCGGATTTCCCCGCGAGGATTAAGTTTGTATGAACGGTTGATTTTATGGCGAAAGCTGCCTATAATATAAATGCAAATGCGAATCATGCGCAACTGACGGGGGATTCGCACAATCTCCGAGGAGGGTATTTTTGTGAAGAACGTTCGGTTTCTGGCGGCGATTCTGGCGGCGCTCATGGCGCTGGGCGCTCTGAACGGCTGTGCCGAGGAGAAAGCCGGCCTTTCGGTCGTGGCCAGCTTCTACCCGATGGCCGATTTTGCGAAGAAGATCGGTGGGGACAGGGTGGAGGTTGGCACGATGGTGCCCGCGGGCGCGGAGCCGCACGACTGGGAACCGTCCCCCGCCGACATCGTGCGCCTTGAAAAAGCGCAGGTGTTCGTGTACAGCGGCGCGGGCATGGAGCACTGGGCGGAGGATGTCGTGGAATCTCTAGGCAACAAAGCCCTCGTCGTCGCGGAGGCCTCCCGGGGAATCGCGCTTCATGAGGAAGACCCCGATCATGAGAACGAGGAAGTGCACGAAGCGGAAGCGAACGGCCACGACCACGGGGACGGAGACCCGCACGTGTGGCTGAACCCTCAGAATGCCAAGGCGCAGATGGCCGCCATTCGCGATGCGCTGATTCAGGCCGACCCCGAAGGAAAGGCCGTCTACGACGCCAACTACGAAAAGTACGTGCTGGCGCTGGATGCGCTGGACGCCGAGTTCCGGGAAGGGTTGAAGGATCTCGCCCGCCGGGACATTGTGGTGGCGCACGCGGCCTACGGCTACCTCTGCGATGCGTATGACCTCCATCAGGTGCCCATCGAAGGGCTTTCGCCCGATTCCGAGCCAAGCCCTGCGCGGGTGGCGGAGATCATCGACTTTGCGAAAGCGAACGACGTGCGGGTGATCTTCTTTGAATCGCTGGTCAGCCCCAAGGTCGCCGAGTCCATCGCCGCCCAGGTGGGCGCGCGGACGGACGTACTCAGCCCCATCGAGGGCCTGACGGACGCGGAGGCCGCCGCCGGGGGCGACTACTTTTCGGTGATGCGCAAGAATCTGGCCGCGCTGTCGGCCGCGCTGTCATAGAGCGCCGCTCGCGGCGCAAACCTTACATATATTATGGGACGGGCGGCGTTTTGCGCCGGAACAGGGGAACCATGCGGAAGATCATAGAAGCGGAAAACCTGGGCTTCTCCTACGGCGGGGAAAACGTGTTCTCCGGCGTGACGTTTTCAGTGCGCGAAGGGGATTTTGTCGCGCTGATTGGATCCAACGGCGCGGGCAAATCGACCCTTGTAAAGCTCCTCCTCGGGGAGATTTCGCCATCCGAAGGCGCGATTCGGCTCTTCGGTCAAGACGCGGCGCATTTTCACGGCTGGCCGAAGATCGGCTACCTGCCGCAGAACGCCGCGCGGGCGGGCCAGGGCTTCCCGGCGTCGGTGCGCGAAGTCGTCGAGGCAAACCTGTACACGGGTGCGGGGCTTCTTCGCTTTCCTGGCCGGGCGCTTCGGGCGCGGGCTGCGGAGGCGCTCCGGCAGGTGGACCTGGCAGGATACGAAAAGCGGCTCGTCGGCGAACTGTCCGGCGGGCAGCAGCAGCGCGTGATGCTGGCGCGGGTATTGGCCGGGCAGCCCGAGGTGATGATCCTGGACGAGCCGGTAAGCGGCATAGATCAGAAGACGGTGGAAGCGCTGTACCAGCTCCTGCTCCGTCTGAACCGCGAGAAAAACCTGACCATCCTGATGGTCACCCATGACGTGGCGCGGACTTCCGCCATCGCGTCAAGGGTGATGTGCCTGGAGGAGGGCTCGCTGGTGGAGCTCGAGCCGCATCAGGTAAAAGAGGAGCTGCGGCACCGCCACAAGCACCCGACGGAAGGAGGAGACGGCCATGGACATATTGCAGTATGACTTCATGCGCCGCGCGTTCCTCGTGGGGCTGCTCATCTCGGTGATCGTGCCCTGTGTGGGCGTGGTGGTGGTCCTAAAGCGCCTTTCGATGATTGGCGACGCGCTCAGCCACACGTCGCTGGCGGGGGTGGCGGCGGGGCTGATACTGGGCGTCAACCCGATCCTCGGCGCGGTGGTGATGTGTACCGCCGCGGCACTGTCCATCGAGTTCATCCGAAAGCGCATGCCCCGGTATCAGGAGATGTCTATCGCCATCATCATGTCCGCGGGCATCGGCCTTGCGGGCGTGTTGTCCGGGTTCGTGCCTGGCAACGCCAACTTCAACAGCTTTCTGTTTGGCAGCATCGTCGCCATCGACGACTTTGAACTGTGGATGGTGGCGGTGATCAGCGGCCTTGTGCTTCTGTGCTTTGTCGTGTTCTACCGCGAGCTGTTCTTTATTGCCCTCGACGAGCGTGCCGCGCGGCTGGCCGGGGTGCCGGTGGGGGCGGTCAACTTCGTCTTCACCATTTTAACGGCGGCCTGCGTGTCGGTGGCGTCTCGGACGGTGGGCGCGCTGATCGTGTCGTCCCTGATGGTGATCCCAACGGCCTGCGCGATGCGCTTCGCCAGGAGCTATCGGCAGACGGTCTTCTACTCGGTCGGTTTCGCGGCCTTTTTCATGCTGGTTGGGCTGGTCGCGGCGTTTTATCTAGGGCTTCGCCCCGGCGGCGCGGTGGTGCTGACGGGCGTAATCTGCCTCAGCCTGATCCTCGTTCTGGGCGGCCGCCGGGCGCGGGGCGCGCTGTGAAGGGAGGCAAATCATGCGGGATGTGAACTGGCCCGAGGGGCTCAAAAGAACAAAACAGCGCGAGCGCGTGCTGGAGGTGCTCACCGCCGCCGGGATGCCGCTGAGCGCCCTCGACATCGCGGCAAGAATCGAGAAAGAGGGCGGCGGCAGCGCGTGGCTCTCCACGGTCTACCGGGCGCTGGAGTCCTTCGTCGAACATAAAGTGGCGGTCCGGATCGCCGTGATGGGAAGCGACGTGGCGCTCTATGAGCTGCGCGCCAACGGGCACCATCACTACGCCGTGTGCGTGGACTGCCACCGCATCATTCCGCTCAAAAGGTGCCCGGTGGGGCACTTCGTACCGGAATTGCCGGAGGACGGCTTCGCCGTCACCGGTCACAACCTGGAGGTCTTTGGGCACTGCAAAAACTGCAAAGAACCGGGCCCATAGCGCCCGAGGTGAAGCTTGCGCAAGCGGCCGTCAGGACAATATACAGCCTATATGCTTAAATGTTATGAGGTGGTTTTATGCCCGATCAGAAGCGGGTCGCCGCGATACACGACATCTCCTGCTTTGGAAAATGCTCGCTGACGGTGGCGCTGCCTGTGATTTCGGCCATGGGTGCGGAGGTCAGTGCCATTCCGACGGCGGTGCTGTCCACCCACACCGGCGGCTTCAGCGGCTATACGTTCCGGGACCTGACGGACGACATCCTGCCCATCGTGCGCCATTGGCAGGGCCTCGGCCTTCGCTTTGACGCCCTCTATACCGGCTATCTCGGCTCCTTCCGGCAGATCGAAATCGTACTGGAGGCGTTCGACGCGCTGAAGGGGGAAGAGACCCTCATCGCCGTCGATCCGGTGATGGCCGACAACGGCAAACTCTACGCCCACTTCCCGCAGGATTTCCCCGCGGGCATGCGCAGGCTCTGCGCGAAGGCCGACTTGATCGTGCCCAACCTGACCGAGGCGGCGCTGCTTCTGGACGAGCCGTACCGGGACGGCCCGCAGCGCCCGGAGGAAATCGAGGTGCTGATGCGCCGCCTTTCGGCCCTCGGCCCCGGCAGGGTGGTGCTGACGGGCGTATCCTTCGGCGAAGATGCGCTGGGCGCGGCCTATTACGATGCCGCCGCTGACACTTGCGGCGCGCACCTTGCGCCCCGGATTGAAGGGTACTACCACGGCACCGGCGATCTGTTTGCAAGCGTGCTGGTGGGCGCGCTCGTGGCCGGTCGCAGCCTTTCGGACGCGGTCAGGCTTTCGGTGGACTTCACCGCCGCCTCGATCCGCCGCACGGCGGACGCGGGCACGGACAAGCGCTTCGGCGTCAATTTTGAGGCAGGGCTTCCCGGCCTGGGCGCTGAGATCGGGGTTTCCTGAAGGGCAATACTCGAACCCAAACGAGATAAATATAATGAAGCGTCGCCGCCGGTTTTCCGGAGGCGGCGCACTTGCAATGATTGCATCCTTCTTTGGCGACGCAGATGCGCCGGTCAGTCCGGGCCCCGGTCGGCATCGCTTAAACACTTCATCTTTGTGGCAGTGCATCCGAAGGAGGGCCCACCGGCGCGCAATCCCGCCCCCACTTTGACGCGAGGCCGGTGGTCAGCGCCTCCACCAGGTACGACCAAAGCGGGCGGCGGGCGGGCACCGGGTAGCCGTTTTCATCAAATACCATGCAGCTGAGCGCGTGGGCGGGCTCGCAGGATTGCTGAACAAACACCCGCTCCTCCGGATGGTAGAGAAGCGCGCCCACCGGGTCGCCCTGGGTGACATAATTTACCGCGCGCTCGCGGAGCCGCCTTAGCTGATCTTCCGTCAGCTGGCAGCGGGCGAAGCCCTGCCCGTCGAAGCACACGCAGGCCGCGCCGCCGTTTTCCGCTACCGCAAGGCTGTACATCGCGTTGTGCGCGCCCTTCGAATGGCCGGTCAGCATCAGGCGCCCTTCCGGGAAGCGGTTGACGAAGCGCTCCACCGACCGGTACTGCGTCGAGCCGACGAGCGGCGCCATGAAGTTGTCCGTCCAGTCCATGATGCCGGACAGCGATGTATGGGATTCGGTGGGCCGCATCGCGACCACCTTACCCTCCTCGGGGGACTGAAACGCGTAGGCCGCGAAACCGGGCTGCGTCAGGTCCACCTCGCGGGCGATCAGCACCATCGGCCCGACCACCGGGTCCTCGGTGATGTCGACCATCGGCTGCCGGCCGTAGGGGGGCAGTTCGCCCGGCGCGGCGAGAAGTTCCGCGGCCAGGGCGGCCGCCGTCTTGCCCAGCGCGTTGTTTCCCTCCGGAAAGTCGTAGTAGGCCAGTTGGCACAGGAGAGACAGCTGCCAGGGCGTCATGAAAAGCACCTCCAGATCAATCGGGGCATCTGCGGAAGATGGGCACGGAAATTCCGGCGGGTCCGCTTTGATCGTTCCCGGCGGCATGTACGTCGGGAACGGTTTCCGTAGTCAGTGCGAACACTGGCGGAGGAAACATTTCCTCAGGTCAGTGCGCCGCCCGGAAATCCGGGAGGATTTCAGGTGTACGCAGTATCCTTCTCTTGCGTTGAAAACCCGTGAAACGGATTTTCAACGCCCTTCACGAAAAGCACCTCCAGACAAATGCGGTCAGCGCACAAAGCCCGGCGCCGATCAGGGTGGGCAGAAGGATTGCGGCCAGCGTCCAGTTGAGGCTGCCGGTCTCGCGGCGGATGGTCAGGCAGGTGGTGGCGCAGGGCCAATGAAACAGTGAAAACAGAAGGAAGCAGACGATGGTGCGCGCCGTCCAGCCGTTTTGCACCAGTACATCCCAGAGCGCTGCGGCGGAGGCCCCGCCCAGCGTACCCTCGGCGAGGTAACCCATTGCCGCGATGGGCAGCACAATTTCGTTGGCGGGAAAGCCCAGGATGAAGGCGGTCAGCACCATGCCGTCCATACCCAGCACATGCCCGACGGGGTCCAGCGCTCCGGCCATGCGGGCGATCAGGCTCACGCCCCCGGGGCGCAGGTTGGCAAGAATGTATAGAAGAGCGCCTGCCGGCGCGGCGGAGACGAGGGCGCGGCCCAGCACAAAGGCCGTTCGGTCGATCAAGGAGCGTACGAGCACTTTTCCGAACTCCGGCCTGCGGTAAGGCGGCAGCTCCAGCGTGAAAGCCGACGGCACGCCGCGAAGCAGCGTCGCCGAGAGGATTCTGGAGGAAGCCATCGTCGCCGCCACGCCCAGCGCGATGAGTGCCGTCAGCCCCAGTGCGCCCATCAGCTGCGGCGCACCGCTGCCCGAGAACAGCGCACCCAATAGCAGCACCATCGCTGGAAAACGGCCGTTGCAAGGCACCATTGCGTTGGTCAGGATGGCGATCATCCGCTCCCGGGGAGAGTCGATGATCCGGCAGCCGATCACCCCCGCGGCGTTGCACCCGAGCCCCATGCACATGGTAAGCCCCATCTTTCCGCAGGCGCGGCAGCGGGCGAACGCGTTGTCCAGGTTGAACGCCACCCGGGGGAGGTAGCCCGAATCCTCAAGCAGTGTGAACAGCGGGAAGAAGATGGCCATCGGCGGCAGCATCACCGAAACCACCCAGGCCGTCACCCGGTAGATGCCGTCCACAAGAAGGCCGGTCACCCAGCCCGAAGGAAGCCGCGCCGCGAGCAGCACACGCCCCTTTTCAAACAGCGCCGCCAGCCATTCCGAAGGCACATTCGCTCCGGCGATTGTGATGTAGAAAACTAGCGCCAGAAGAAGCAGCATCAGCGGGACGCCGGCACGCCTGCCCGTCACCAGCCGGTCGACGGCCAGCCGGCGGCGGTCCGCCGCCTCGCCGCCGCCCTTTACGCACCGTGCGCAGATTGCCGCCGACGCCCGGTAGATCGATTCCACCACTGTCGCCGCCAGTTTCTCCGCCGGACATCCGTCCCGCGCCATCTGCGCGCGGGCTTCCGTCACGGCGGCGAGCACCTCCGGCGTCCTGAAAGGCGCGAGCGTCGGATGCTCCTCCAGGGATGGGTCGGCCTCGAGGAGCCTGAGCGCCACCCACCTGGCGGACATGACCGGCTCCGGCGGATACGGAAGCGCGCCCGAGACACGCCGGATCGCTCGCTCCACGGCCAGTGGGTAGGGGGCGTGGAAGGGTGTGGCGGGGAGCGAGCCCATCAGGTCGATCCGCCGGATCAGGTCCCGGAGGCCCTGCCGCCCGCGCGCGCTGATCATGACCACCGGCGCGCCCGTCATGCGCTCGAGGAGCGCCCCGTCCACCCGGATGTCCTGCCGCTCCGCCTCGTCGATCAGGTTGACGCACAAAAGCGCCCGCCCGGTCATTTCGAGTATCTGAAGCGCCAGGTTCAGGTTGCGTTTGAGGCTGGTTGCGTCCATGACCACGGCCACGCCATCGGCCGTGCCGGTCAGGAGAAAATCCCGAGCCACCTCTTCCTCTGCGGAACGCGCCGCCAGCGAATAGGCCCCCGGCAGGTCGATCAGCTCGTATGTACGCCCGCCCCGCTCAAAGGTGCCGCGCGCCAGCGCCACGGTCTTGCCCGGCCAGTTGCCGGTGTGCTGCCGAAGGCCCGTCAGGTGGTTGAAGAGCGTGCTCTTGCCCACGTTGGGGTTCCCGGCCAGCGCGATTACCTTTTTAGAAGCCACGACCGTCCCCTCCCGCCTGACTGATAAAGACCGACCGCGCGCTCTCGCGCCGGAGCGCGATTACCGCACCTGCGGCCAGGTAGGCGCGCGGTTCGCCGGATGGCGCGGCGAACAGGCACCGGATTGTCTCGCCTGCCGTAAAGCCCAGGTCCAGGAGCCGCCTCTGAAGCGCCGCCCCCCCTTTGAGGGCCGATATCTTCGCCGAGCCGCCGATGGGCAGATCCGCAAGGGTCGTCAAAGGCACCGCCTCCGTTTCGTCTTTCCATCCTATGAGTCACGCTGCATGCCGGTTCAAAAAGCGTGCATACTCGCAGCGGAGGGATGCATGATGAAGGGTTGGGCCGGGACGCTTTGGATATTATGGAAGAAATGGGGCTATTATCTTTTGGCTGCGCTCTGCCTTCTGCTGATCGCGGGGGCGGCAATCTACGGCCGCGCAAGGCTGTTTGAGGCGCCTCAGGTGGCGGCAGGGTATGACCGTGCGGCTGAGGCGGCGGCGCAGGTGACCCCCGCGCCCGCACCTTCGGCGGCGCCCACGTCGGCTCTGACGGTTGCGCCGGCGCTGGGCTGGCCCGTTTCCGGGCGTGAGATCCTCCGGGATTATGCCGAAGCCCCCGTGTGGTTCCAGCCGCTGGGGCTGTACGAAACCCACCCGGGCGTCGACATCCGCGCGGAGGCGGGGGAGGCTGTCCTCGCCGCGGCGGACGGGGTCGTTGTCCGTGCGGAGTACGACCCGCAGCTGGGCTACCTGGTCGAGACGGAAGCGGACGGCCTCGTCGCGCGGTACGGGAACCTCTCAAAGGAGATGCCGGTTTCTGCGGGCGACCGGGTGCGGCGCGGGCAAAAGATCGGCTCGGTGGGCAAAACCGCGCCTACGGCGAAGGTGCTGGGTGCTTTTTTGCACTTCGAGGCATTTCGCGTCGGCGAGCGCGTGGCACTACCCTAGTTGAGGGTGCATAGTATGGCACGGATTCCCCCGAAAGGAGCGAAGAAACGTGTCATACGTTC
>JAEZTD010000073.1 GCA_023443705.1 Bacillota bacterium
GCTCAGAGAAGGTCATTTCATAATCGGCTCCAATCAAGAAAATTGAATACAATAGTATATATACCATTCTTTAAACACTACGTAAAGGGATACGCCAAATTTTTTTTCAATAATTATCAGTAATATTTATTAAAACATTTGATTCCCTTTCGAGCGCCTGTTTGGCGGGAATATTGTTTAAAAGGGTGAAATGACGCGTCGCACTAATACCATTACTAATATTATTAGTTAGCTGCGTGCATATTGCGTAAAATGTAGGCAGGATAGGCGCGTTGACACTGTTTTTTATATATGTTTTACTCTCTAATAGCGTAACGCTCACCCTTCTAAGCAAATCTAAAAACAATTCAGAAAGGACCTGTGAAATGAGAACATGTAAATTTGTTGGTGTGCTCTTGGCAATGATCATGGTTCTGTCCACATTGGTGGCCTGCGGCCAGGCGGTTGCACCATCTCCCGCTGTAACCGCTGCGTCAGGCGGAGCCGCCCCTTCCAGTGAATCCCCTTCCGGACAGCCAGCCTCCGGTGCGCCCGTGGAAATTGAATACTGGAACATCAATAATGAAAGCTTTGGCGGCCCTGCGGTTGCGGATCTTGTTGACACGTTCAATGCGACTGTCGGCGCTGAAAAAGGGATAAAGGTGATCAACCGGTTCATCACGGATGGTTACGGCAATGTATCAACCAGCCTTCTGGCGTCCGTCGCTTCAGGCATATATCCCGGTGTGATTCAGATGAATTACGCAAATATTGAATATATATCCGCGAACTTCCCGTATGTATCGCCTGAAAAGCTCGTGGGCGAATACTTCCCGGAGGATGCTTCTTTCATATCTGATAATTTCAGCGAAGAAATCTTGTCGCTTGGCCGCGACGGTCAGGGCAATCTCGTAGGCATTCCTTACTCCGTCAGCAACCCAATCATGTTCATTAATGAGGATTTGTTCACCCAGGCCGGGCTTGACCCGAAGACAGACGTCCCCACAACCTTTGAAGAAGTCTACGAAGTTGGGAAGATCATCCATGAAAAGACCGGCAAATACGGCTTTTATCTCCAGCAGGCGACCGATAACTGGGCCCAGCAGGGTATGCTCGAGAGCGCCGGCGGCAAACTGCTTACCTATGTAGACGGCAAGCCCACGGCTACGTTTGATAACCCGAAGATGGTTGCGGCATACGACCTCCTCGCAAAAATGTATGCGGAAGGGATCTCCCCGAATATCTCGGAAAGCGACGGACAGGCTGTCCTTGCGGCCGGCGAGATTGCAATGCATATCATGACCTGCGGCAGGACGACATTTGCCAAACAAAATCTCAAGTTTCAGTGGAGCACCGCGAAATTCCCCACCTTCCAGGGTGAAACGCCCAGCATTCCCTGCGGCGGCAACATCCTGCTGATCGTGGCGGACAGCGATGCAAAGAAAATGGCGTCCTGGGAATTTATGAAATACATGTACGAACCGGAAAATCTGGTGAAGTGGACCATGGGTACGGGATATCTGCCCCCGCGTCAGGGCGTTGCGGAGAACGAACTGGCAGATTACTTCAAGGAAAACACCGCGCTTGCGCCGGCGCTTGAACAGATGAAATATGCCGTACAGTGGACCAGCTGGCCCGGAGAAAATGGCTTGGAGATCAACCAGATCATGATCGATCTGCGCGACAGCGTGATTACGGGACAGAAGACCGCGCAGGACGCCATGAAAGAGGCAGCGGCAAAGGTGAACGAGCTGTTGCAGTAATTGCGATAGAACAGGGGTAAAGGTTCCGGGAGCTGCCAGAGGAATTTTCCTCTGGCAGCATATAATCGAAGCGAGCGCTTCTCTCCCATCGTTCTATGGCATCAATCAAGGAGGGATTTATGAAAACAGCCGAATCTGTCAAAGGAGACCGCCCGAGCGCAATGCGGGCCACCCCGCGCATAAGAAAAAAGGGAATGCTTACACTTGCGTTTCTGCTGCCCAGCCTCATTATTTTTTCGGTGTTTATGTTTTGGCCGGTCATACGTACCGTATATCTGAGTTTCTTTAACTGGAACATGATCTCGCCCAACATGAAATTTGTTGGCCTGGAAAACTACATTAATATGTTCGTAAATCCTGACACGATTAAATCAATCGTGAATACGGTTGTATATATTGCGATTCTGCTGGTTCTTAATTTTCTGTTCCCATACCTTACATCCTATGTGCTGGCGAATTTAATCCAAAGGGGGAAGGGCTTTTATAAATCCGTAATCTTTTTCCCGAGTTTGGTTTCCCTTGCCGTTGGCACCATCGTTTTTTCCTGGATATTCAATCCGGTCGCCGGCCCAATGAGGCTGATCTTGGAGGGCCTGGGCATTTCATCGCCCATTTGGCTCAAGGAAAAGGGTTGGGTCATTATGGTGCTCAGCCTTGTGGTGGCATGGAAATCTTTCGGATATAACCTGATTGTGCTGCTGGGCGCTATTCAGGATGTGCCGATGGAGCTGATTGAATCCGCAAAATTGGAAAAGGCGTCCAACTGGAAAATTTTCTGGGATATTGTCCGTCCGCTCACATCCTCCAAAGCGCTGTATGTTTTCGTAACCACGATCGTATTCGGGCTGCAATATGTATTTACGCCAATTCATATTCTCACGCAGGGCGGGCCTACGCAGGCGAGCACCAATATCGTGTATACCATCTACCAATATGGGTTTACGTTCTATCAGACTGGCCGTGCCGCGGCGATTGCAACGATTACGATGATACTCTTTGTAGGATTTATCGTACTGCAAAAGCGGATGGAAAAAGGAGTTCACTATGAGAACTAACAGCGCGAAGGCGGCCAAGTTTCACGTACTTCTGGTTGCGATTGTCCTTATTTTAATGGCGCCCATGGTGTATATGCTCTCATGTTCCCTGAAGGATCTGGGGCAGATCTTTTCTTCCGGGCTGAATCTCATTCCAAATCCGGGAACACTGGCAAACTACCAGCGCATATTCGATGTGCTTCCGTTCTGGCGCTATGTCGGCAACTCGCTGTTTATTGCAATACTGGTCACGGTCTGCAAAGGCTTCACCAGCATATTGGCCGGGTATGCCTTTACTTTTATGGATTTCAAGTATAAAAACCTGATGTTCTATGTGTTTACGGTCACCATGTTCATTCCGTTTACCGTAATCATGATTCCGAATTACCTCACCCTTTCAAAAATGGGGCTCATCAACAATCCGGTCGGCGTCATGCTGCCGCAATTGGCGGACGCCATGGGCATTTTTCTGATGCGCCAAAGCATGAAAGGAATTCCAAAATCCTTACTGGAAGTCGCGCGCCTGGACAAGGTGGGCCATGTAAAGTCTTTGACGAAGATTGTTATGCCACTGTGCAAATCATCCATTTTTGCTATGGGGATCATGTTCTTTATTAATTCCTGGAACGAATTCTTCTGGCCCATGCTGATCCTGACGCAGAAGGAAAAATACACGTTAACGCTTTCCATGCAGATGTTTTTGAGCGGTGAGGGCGGCAGCGCCTGGGGCTCCACTATGGCGTTAGCGGCATTGGCTACATTCGTACCCCTTGTGCTGTATCTGATCAGCCAGCGCTTTATTATAAACAGCCACATGACTTCAGGGATCAAGGAATAAAGGGGAAAAACAACATGAATGATATTCGCTTTGAGCATGTTTACAAAAACTACGGAAAAGTTGAGATTATTAAAGATCTCAACCTGGAAATACCCGAGGGCCAGCGCCTCGTACTCCTCGGGCCGTCTGGCTGCGGCAAGTCCACCACATTGAGAATGATTGCGGGCCTGGAGGAAATCAGCAAAGGCAACCTGTATATGGGCGGCAAGGTTGTAAATAAGCTTGAGCCCGGGGACAGGAACGTCGCAATGGTGTTTCAGAACTATGCGCTCTATCCACATATGAGCGTGGAAAAGAACATTTGCTTCGGCATGCAGATTGCAAAAATTCCGAAGGACGAGCAGAAAAAGCGCATGGGCGAAGCCCTGGAGATATTGGGCTTGACCGAATATGGCCACCGCACCCCGCGCGAGCTGTCCGGCGGCCAGCGGCAGCGTGTTGCACTCGCGCGTGCATTGGTAAAGAAATCGCCGTATTTTCTGCTGGATGAGCCATTGTCTAACCTAGACGCCAAGCTGCGCACCTATGCCCGCGCGGAATTGGTAAAAATCCATGAGGTGTATAATCCAACCTTTATCTATGTAACGCATGATCAGATTGAAGCCATGACCATCGGGCAAAAAATCGCGCTCATGCACGAAAACAAGATCCAGCAGCTGGATGCGCCTGAGAT